>NZ_NQYC01000001.1:1500000-1625000 GCF_003600835.1 Bacillus sp. PK3_68
TATTGCCTATCTAGGATTTGGCACATCATGAGGGCTTTTCCGACGAGCATGCCTCCGTTGTATACTTCCACGTCCACTTTTCCAAATTTTCGGCCGACTTCAAGTACATTTGGATGGATTTCCAACAAGCTTTCCATTTGTACGGGCTTTGAGAAATAGATAGTAATGTTCTCTACGACAATGTCGCCCTTTTTCTTAGCCCGCAGCGAGCGCCTTGCTGCTTCTGTAACAATCGTTGTAAATACTCCATAAGAAATAGCTCCCAGCTGATTGGTCATTTGGGGCGTCACTTCAAATGTATAGGTTTCTTCGGACTTATCGCCCGAAAGATCAATCTGGTTGGTAATCGTATCATCAAGCGTTTCACCCATTTGCGGTTGTCGCTGGGCCATTTGTAATGTTTTTAATACATCTTGACGACTGACAATTCCCTGGATACGACTCTGATCATCGACGACCGGCAAAAGCTCAATCCCTTCCCAGATCATCATATGAGCAGCAGCAGCTACACTCGTTTTCATGGTGACGGTGATCGGCTGCTTTGTCATGACTTTCTCAATAGGTGTCTCCTGTTCTGCTCCCATGATATCTTTCGCTGTCACAATTCCTTGTACTTTTAAATGGCGATCAAGAACAGGAAAGCGACTGTGGAGCGTCAATCGATTTTTGTCAATCCAATGGCTAACTTTATCACCGATAGTGAGTGAAACTGTCTGGTCAAATGGCGTAAAAATATCACCGACAAGCACGATTTCCTTTTTGATCAACTGATCATAAATGGCACGATTGATCATGGTCGCCACTGTAAAAGTGTCATATGTTGTGGTGATGACCGGCAACTCTAATTCATCTGCAAGTTTTGTTACATGGTCATCCGCCTGAAATCCTCCCGTGATCAACACGCCTGCTCCTGCTTGCAGGGCCAGTTCATGTGCTTTCGTCCGGTTGCCGACAATCAATAAATTATCAGGCCCAGTATATCTCATCATGGCCTCTAGTTTCATGGCGCCGATCACGAAACGGTTTAGCGTTTTATGCAGGCCAGCCCGGCCTCCTAGTACTTGCCCATCAATAATATTCACTACTTCAGCGAAGGTCAGTTTTTCAATATTTTCTTTTTTCTTTTGCTCTATCCGGATGGTGCCAACTCGCTCGATTGCTGAGACAAACCCCTTAGTTTCCGCATCTTTTATGGCTCTATAAGCTGTTCCCTCACTGACTGAGAGCGCTTTAGCAATTTGCCGGACAGAAATTTTCTCCCCTATCGGTAGCCCCTCTATGTATTGTAGAATCTGTTCGTGTTTTGTAATCAACTGTTTCACCTGTCCCTTTCAGACTCGCTAATACAGTTATTATACTTTGAAAAGCACAACGATTCAATTCAATTCAGAAAAGGCTGCAAGGTTCTTCTCGCAGCCTGAATTCTGTTACAATTCGATAGCTTGTCCAGGTTCTAACACTTGTCCATTTTTCGTTTCTAGCTTCTCAATAAATGCATGAGGGTCCTGTTTGATCGGCGGGAAAGTATTGAAATGAATAGGAACGACTTGCTTTGCTTGTAAAAATTTAGCCGCAAGCGCTGCATCATCTGGTCCCATTGTAAAATTATCACCAATCGGAAGAAATGCCAGGTCAATCGGGTGCAATTCACCAATTAATTTCATATCGGAAAAGATCCCCGTATCTCCCGCATGGTAGATTGTTTTTCCTTCAATCATTAATAAAACGCCCGCCGGCATGCCCATATAAAGGAAGGTCCCGTCTTCTTGTTCAATTCCCGAACCGTGAAATGCCTGAGTAAATTTTACGCGGCCAAATTCAAACTCACGACTTCCACCGATATGCATAGGGTGAGTATTAACTCCTTGGTGACTGAGATAAGTAGCCAGCTCATTTACAGCAATAACGAGAGAATTATTTTTTTTCGCAAGTTCTACTGTGTCACCCACATGATCACCATGACCATGCGTCAAAATGATGACATCCGGCTGTTCATTTTCCACTTGCAGATCGGTTAAGTCATTCCCTGAGATAAACGGATCGATTAAAATTGTCTGGCCGTTCGTTTCTACTTTTACAATTGAATGTCCATGATAGGATACTTTCATAGGTAAAACCCCTTTCTTAAAATGATTTCCACTCCTACTATTCGATGAAACAATAAATTCCCCTGCATGTCTACTTATTTACTTACTCTTCATTTATTGATACGCTTTTAACTGGTAAATGCATTGTCTAAGGAGGAAACAACATGAACAATCGACTAACAAAATTAATGGAGTGGCTGAAAGAAAAAGACATTTCCTTGGCCTTTATCACTGCTCCTGAGAATGTCTTTTATTTAACTGGTTTCAGAAGTGATCCGCACGAACGTCTGCTTGGCGTAGCCATCTTCCCTGAATCTGAGCCTTTTCTCATTTGTCCAAAATTAGATGCATCCGATGCTAAAAACAGCGGCTGGGCATTTGAAATTGTCGGCCATACAGATATCGAAAATCCCTGGGAAATGATCGAAACCCGTGTAAAAAAACGGTCCGGTCGCATCAATCGAATAGCCGTTGAAAAACAACATTTAAATGTTGAACGCTACGAGGAGCTTTCCAGCCGTTTTCCGGGTGCCGCGTTCGTTGCCGCCGAGGAGAAAATGCAGCAGCTTCGATTGATAAAAGACCAAAAAGAACTTGCCTCTTTAAGAAAAGCTGCAGAGTATGCAGATTTAGCTGTAAAAACCGGAGCAGAAGCCATTCGTGAAGGCAAATCGGAGTTAGAAATTCTCGCTGAAGTTGAATTCGAAATGAAAAAACAAGGCATTGCTGAAATGTCTTTTTCTACGATGGTATTGACCGGTAAGAATGGCGCTTCTCCACACGGGACACCTGGAAACACAAAAGTGAAGAAAGGGGATCTCGTTTTATTCGATCTCGGGGTTGTATATGAGGGCTATTGCTCTGACATTACGCGTACGGTCGCTTTTGGAGAAATCTCAGACAAACAACGTGAAATTTATGAAACGGTGTTACAGGCTCAACAGGCAGCTGTGGCTGCTGTAAAGCCTGGAATGACTGCTAAAGAGATTGACCTGACTGCAAGAAAGGTGATTGCAGACGCAGGATACGGCGACTTTTTCCCACACCGGCTCGGACACGGTCTTGGAATCAGTGTTCATGAATACCCAAGCATCACTGAAACAAATGAGCTGCTTTTACAAGAAGGCATGGTATTCACAATTGAGCCAGGGATTTACGTGCCGGATGTGGCCGGTGTGCGCATTGAAGATGATGTATACGTTACAGCGGACGGCGTTGAAATTTTGACCGCCTTCCCTAAACAATTAACATTTGTTTAAGAGTTTTCATATTTTTGGATACATCTCAGCTGTCATCTTCCTCCTTTTCATGTAGAATAAAAGAAAAGGAGGAATGTATAATGAGCATGAAGTATGAAAGCATCCTTGTGGCGGTTGACGGGTCGAAGGAAGCGGAGTGGGCATTTCGAAAATCAATCGAAATCGCTAAACGCAATGATGCGGTACTCAACCTTGTACATGTAATCGACACACGCTCCTTTGCAGCCATTGAAGCATATGACCGCTCCATCGCCGAACGGGCTACTACTTATGGCAGTGATTTGCTAAAAGAGTACAAATCAGCAGCTGAATCGGCAGGTGTCGGAACCGTCAACACTTATGTTGAATACGGCTCTCCTAAAGTTATCATTCCTAAAGAAGCAGCAAAGCAAGTAAAAGCAGACTTAATTGTATGTGGAGCAACCGGCTTGAATGCCATGGAACGCTTCCTCATTGGAAGTGTTTCCGAACACATTACTCGTTCTTCTAATTGTGATGTACTTGTTGTCCGCACAGATAAAGGCGAGTAATAGAAGAAAGACCGAAGCATAAGGATGCTTCGGTCTTTCTGGCTTGTAAGCAGCTTTCATATAATCTCTTCTATAGAATTTACGATACATTTTCCCTTTTTTTGATCACTAACTATTTTTCTTCCATCTTCTTTTCTAATGGCTATTTCCTAACTACTTTTAGCAGCCGATTTGGAGCAGTCGTTCATTTTTCAGCATTTTATCCAACTCACTTTGTCTTTGGCCAGCTGTTCTCCCCATCCATCCGGATAAGATGCATCAGAAAAAATATAATCCACTTTGTTTAAATTAGTAATTTGATAAGTAGCTTTTTTGTCTAGCTTCGAGTGATCGGCCAGTACGAATGTCTGGCTCGCTTGCTTAATCATTTGCTCTGACAACGTAGCGTTCTCTAATTCATAGCACGAGAGTCCAAACTTTGGCAATATGCCGTCTACTGAAATAAATGCCTTTTCAAAATGAAGTTGGTTCATAATTTGCTGGGACATTGGGCCAGCTACCCGATAGTGCTGAGAACTAACCTTTCCCCCAATAAATATCACTTCCCCCTCAAAAAACTTTTTATTGATTGCTGAAATCAATTGATTAGCTAGTGCAAAAGAATTTGTAATTACCGTTAAGTTTTTGTAATGGAGCATATAAGGAATCAGTTGCAACGTAGTGCTTCCCTCGTCAATCATCAGCACATCTCCATCGCGTATAAAGGCAGCAGCCTTGTAAGCAATTCTTTTTTTCTGTTCTATGTTCCAAATTTTCCTCTCTATCATCGAAGGCTCCACTAATGGGGAGTTCGCCGACTTAACAGCTCCCCCGTATACCTTCTTCAGCTTCCGCTCTCTATCCAATTCTTCTAAATAGCGGCGGATCGTTTCTGTAGATACAGCAAACTCATTCGCTAAGTCTGCTACCTTCACTTTTCCCTTCACTTCCACTTTTTCTACGATGATCCGCTTTCTCTCTTCACTTATAACGGACACTGCTGCACCTCCAATGCCAGTCTCTTTTTGTTAAATGTGCGGCAGGGCAACTTCTTTTTCTATAACACTTACCTTTTCATGGATAAAAATCTCTCTTTTTTTAGCTCTTCAAAGATGATAGACGGATTAGCAAACGCTTCTTCTGGCGTGATTATCCCTGCTTTTTTACATGCCCTTCGGCAATTAAACTAGCTGCGATAGCAAAAGGGATTGCTACATTTCGAGTATAAGCTCTTAACCTCTCCCAACCAGGCACAGATCCATCCGAAGCAGGATGTGTATGATACAATGTATGCCGCATCTGTTTTCCTTGCTTTGTTCCCTCCACCTCTACATGAAGGGCATATCCATATAATTCTGTTGTCTGCCCTTCGTCAGATGCCAATAAATACTGGGATATACAATCCATAATTCCAATCTCTTGACCGTTTACAGTAATCTGTGTATTCTTCAACATTCCATAATCAAATAACGATTTTACTAGACTCATGTTCTTTTCAGGCCATGCTCCCCGGGTTTCAATTAATTTAACCCCTTTATCCTTCAGTGCTTGAGCGAGGGTGATCGTTTCAGCATGTGGAATAATATATTGAATCGTTTCTCCATAAGGGTCCGGCAGCTTGACTTTTCGCGGCCGAGCAAAGGGTGGCACTTGCTTCATTTCTCCGTTTTCAAATACCACTCTTGTCGGCAAGTTCGGGTCGTATTCGTAAGTAGTTGTTTCAGCAATGGAAGCTGAGAAAGCAATCGGCCGGAAAGAACCATGGCTTACCCGTACACTTTCAACGGTATCTAATTGATTGGCCGCATGCATCGCCATCATTTGCGTTAATCCTGGGGTCATGCCGAAACCCGGGAGAAGTGTTTTTCTATTTTTCACAAATAGATTGTTCCACTTTGATTCTTCGCCAAATCCATTTAAGTTAACGCCATGACATCCTGCTTTCGCAATACATTCGGAAGACAAACCATTCAGCTTAATCGTCGTTCCATCTAAAACGATATCGTATCCCTTCATTTTTTCCACAGTTTCGTCTACGTTGGTCACGTCCACTTGGACAAAGTCTATTCTTGGGTCATTCAACCACTTTACAACCGCTTGTCCTTCTTGTTCATTGAAATCAGCTACTGTAATTTTTTCGAATTTAGAGTACTGAACGAGATCTAAAATCGCTTCGCGGCAAATTTTCCCGGCTCCTCCTAAGCAGAATACCTTCATAGACAAACCGCCCTTCTTTCAACAGCTTTTGTTAATGCCAAAATATCAGCGGCATGCACATTACCAATATTGCCAATTCGAAAAGTATCTATTTGAGAAACCTTTCCTGGATAAATCACAAACCCTTGTTCTTTTAAATAGTTATAAAACGATGTAAAGTCAAACTCTTCGTTCGGAAAACAAAATGACGTGATAATGGGTGAATGGTATTCTTCTTTAATAAAAGGCTGAAAGCCAGCTTCCTTCATCCGTTGCACTAATAAGTTCTGATTCTGCTCATAGCGTGTTTGTCTCGCCCCGACACCACCCTCTTCTTCAAGCTCGAGCAACGCTTGATAAAACGCTCTTACTACATGGGTGGGAGAAGTGAATCTCCATTTTCCGTTAAACTGTTCCATTGTTTGCCACTGATCATACAGATCGAGCGACAGGGAACGTGCCTGTCCCTTGCATTTCTGGAGTTCCGCACGATTAGCAATAACAAAACCAAACCCAGGCACTCCTTGAATGCATTTGTTGGCACTGCTGATTAGAAAATCAATTTGCCAGCTTTCCATATCTATTTCAACTCCGCCAAAACTGCTCATCGCATCAATGATTGTTCGTTTGCCATACTTTTTGGCTGTTTCAGCAATGGCCCGTACGGGATTTAATATTCCCGTAGTCGTTTCACAGTGAACGGCTGCCACATGAGTAATGTCTTTGTTGGCAGCTAAGACATTTTCCAGTTGTTCAATTTCTATCGGTTTATTTTCCTCAGTCCTGCATATAACAGTTGGGATACCGAGAATCATCGCAATTTTGACAATCCTGTCTCCGTAAGCTCCATTTACACAAACTAATAGTTTACCGGATGATTGAACAACTGATCCTATCGTGGCTTCTACAGTAAATGTTCCGCTTCCCTGCATAAGAACCGCTGTATAGTCATCCGTATTTGTTACAGCCAACGCTACAAGCTTTTGACGAACTTCCTGAACGAGATCATTATACTCTTTATCCCATGTACACCAGTCCCTCATCATTACGGCTTTCACTGTTTCAGTAGTAGTAAGCGGTCCAGGCGTTAATAGTAAATAATGTTTGTTTTCCATATGAACATCTCTCCTTTATGAAACAGTTATAGATTGCTCGAATTCGATTTTATCAATTACCTTTTCCAAGTCATCCAGCTCTAAAATAGTGAAATCGGCTCCCGCTTCAATAAAGCGTTCCCTTACTGCTTGTATTCTTCTGTCTAACTCGTTGATCTCCATCGATTTTACTTCCTCTTCTGAAAGACCGAGTTCACTGCCTCCTAAAATAACCCCTACTGTCCACATTCCAGCGTTTTTTCCCTCTTGTATGTCTGAAATCGTGTCTCCTACCTTAATCATAGAATTCATTGGATAAATCCCTAAGTGTATGGCATTTAGATAACACATCCATGGATAAGGGCGCCCTGCAGGCACTCCATCGGATGTAATGAGATAATCAGGAGCATAGCCTTGTTTCTCTGCTTGGAAGGCAACAACTTTCATCATTTCTGCTGTGTAACCGGTCGTCGAGCCGATCTTGATCCCCCGGTGACGGAGTTTCTCCATGAGTTCTAAACAGCCGGGAACTGGTGTAGCGTAATCAGGAAGAATCGCAAACAATTCTTCTTCAAATCGGTCGTACATCTCTTTAATATCGTTTTCTTCTGGATCGCGTCCATGAATGGTGTGCCATAGCTCCTTGATACGCGGCATTTCAGTGAGTACGCGAATGTGATCTATTTTCAAAAGCCCCATCGGCTTGCGAGCCTCTTCAATCGTAATATCAATGCCTTTCTCCTTAAAAATGCGGATGAATACTTGCACAGGTGCAAAGCACCCGTAGTCTATTGTTGTTCCTGCCCAATCGAAAATGATTCCTTTAATTTTTGTTTTCATCTTGTCTCTCCTACCTTTGCTGCCAACGGGTTACCCACAGGCGCATCGTTTTTGTTATTCCTTCATGCAAAATTTTCACAATAATATTCGCTAATAAAATGAGTGAACTCATGGCAGCCGCCGCAGCCAAGTTTCCAGCATCATCCATGTTTACAATTGAGATAGCCGCCAACTTAAAGTCCGGCGAGTACAAAAACATGACCGCAGAAACGGTAACCATGGAATTGACAAAGAAGTACATGGCCATTTCCAGAATAGCTGGTAAGCACATAGGAACCGTTACAGTGAAAAAGGTTTTGTAAATGGGAATCCCCATGGATTCTGAAACAACTTCATATTCTTTATCTAACTTTTTTAACGCTGTCGTCGCCGTAACAAAAGCAACGGAATAGAAATGGATAATATTCGCCATAATGACTATCGCTACTGTTCCATATAAGAAATGAAAAGGGTTGGCCAACTTCCATGAAAAAATCTGAATGTCTGGCTGGCTGAAGAAAAATATATATCCAAGACCAATTACAAGGCCTGGCACAGCCAATGGGATGACTGATAGAAAATAGCCCACTTTTCTCAAATGAGATAGCCCGCGGATCTTCTCTATTGCGTAGGCGAATAAAAAGGTCAAACAAGTTCCGATAATTGCTGTAATTCCAGCTACGATCAAGCTGTTTGTAAATGCTTCTATTCCGTTGCCTGTATAACTGGAAAACCCGAGGTGTTCAAGGGTAAAGCTTAAATCATATGGCCACACTTTTGTAAAAGCAGCAATTAAAACGGCCAATATCATAAACAAAATGGCTCCTGTAATAGCTGAACAAAACAGGAACAACAATGTATCTCGTAATCTTCCTTTTTTGATTTGAAATGGCTTCGATTTAGCTGAAATGAATGAAGCATGTTTTTGCTGTGTGAGTCTATCGATAACAAAAGCAAAAATAGCAGGAAGCATAAGAATCATGCCAACAGCAGCCCCCATGGCTATGTTTTGCTGCCCGATCACTTGCTTGTATACGTCTGTTGCCAACACATTATATTGTCCTCCGACGATTTTGGGTGCGCCAAAATCTGTAAAACTTAAAGTGAAAACAACAAATGACGCACTGATCAATCCATATTTCACCCCTGGCATCGTGATTATCCAAAACTTTTTAAGCTTTCCTGCCTGGAGAATATCAGCCGCTTCATACATCTGATAATCTGTTCCTTGAAAGGCGACCAATAAAATTAACAGTGCCTGCGGGAAAGTATAGATAACTTCCGCTATGATAATACCTATCGGGCCATATAACTCCAGTGATACTCCCGGAAAAATCCCCAAAAATCCATTGGTGAGCAGCCCTTGATTGCCAAACAAATAGACAAGGGCGATTCCGTGCATCATGGTTGGGGCAAACAACGGAAGAAGTGCTGCAGACTTAAAGAATCCCTTTCCCGGAATTGCTGACCGAACGAGTGCATAGGCGTAAACAAACGCCAGGGAAACTGAGATGAAAGTGGTAGCGCCAGATATAAAAACCGTATGCTTTAATGACTGAACAAGTGCCGGTGAGGAAAAATACTGAATGAAATTTTCTAAGCCGGCAAATGAGCCATCTTTCCGATAAAATGCATGAATAAATAACTGGCAGAGCGGAAGAACAAGAAGAAGCATAAAAGTGCCGATTAATCCGAGAAGGAGCAATCGCTGCAGCCAGTCATTTTTCCCGCTTTCTCGTTTTATTCTCTTAAGCGCAGCGGCTGTTCCACTTTTTTCTAACCACTCCATTTAAACGCCCACTTTCTCCCGATATGACAGCATCTGCTTTTCACCTAAAGACAAGGTGAGCAGGCTGCCTTTTTTGATTTTTCGCTGCTGAACGATATTTGTAGCTATATCAATCAGCAACAGCCTCTTATGTAATGGTGAATCGACGTCCTCAAGTCTGACTAATCCTCTGTATATCGGGCCTCTAAACTCAAGTTTTTCTACAATGGCACAGATACCTGCTTCATCGGTTAACATGATCTCTTCTGGGCGGATGGCAAGCATCTGTCCATTCTCTGTATCCTGATGAGCATGGATAAAGTTCATCGCTCCAATAAAATCAGCTACAAATGGATTAGCTGGCATTTGATAAATTTCTTGAGGGGTCCCTATCTGCATAATCTCTGCACTATTCATGACGATTATCTTATCTGCCATGGTTAAAGCTTCCTCCTGATCATGAGTTACCATAATCGTCGTAATACCAAGCTTTTCTTGCAGGGAACGAATTTCAAACCTGAGTTTTTCCCGCACCTTCGCATCGAGGGCAGATAACGGCTCATCAAGCAAAAGAAAGTCCGGTGACAGGGCGAGTGCGCGGGCAAGTGCTACCCGTTGTTGCTGTCCTCCTGATAACTGTGCAGGATAGCGATCTTTGCTATCTAGCAACCCTACCATCTCCAAAGCTTCAAGCGCCTTCTCTCTCACTTCAGGCCTCGGAATCTTTTTAGCTTTCAAACCAAATTCAACATTTTTTAAAGCAGTCAAATTCGGAAAGAGGGCATACGATTGGAAAACCACCCCGACATTCCTTTTTGCCGGCGGAACAGCAGTCATATCTTTTCCTTTAATAAAGACTCTCCCAGAGGATGGTTTTTCCAATCCGGCAATAATACGAAGCAATGTTGTCTTGCCGCAGCCACTAGGCCCCAATAAACAAAGGAACTCTCCTTGAGACACATTAAAAGAGAGATTATTTAACGTAGTAAGCTCTCCAAACGTTTTTTTAACGTGGTCAATTCTTAAATAATCCTTCATAGCGTTCGCCGTCCTTTCTATCTTATTCTTCTTTTGCTTCTGCCTTTTGGCCGAATTCATTTTCCCATTTTTCTAAAATAGTCTCCCGGTTTTCTGCCGCCCATTTCAAATTATTTTCAGTAAATAATTGATCGGATACACCTTTAGGAAACCCGTCTGGTGTTGTGAAATTATTTTTAATCGTGGCAAATCCATTGGCTTCAAAATATTCCTTCATGGCTTCATCAGAAATGGCCCAATCTAAAAATGCTTTAGCAATCTCTTCATTTTCCTTTTCATCCTTCTTAATTAAGGCATTGGCTTCCACTTCCCAGCCCAATCCTTCCTTCGGCAAAATAACAGCAACTGGTGAGCCTTTTTGTTTCTCTTTTACGCTGCTGTAAACCATGGAAATGCCAATCGGATACTCCCCTGCTGAGGCAAGCTTGGCCGGTTTTGATCCAGAATGAGTATACGTCGCTATATTTTTATGCAATTTCTTCATATAGGCCCATCCTTTTTCCTCCCCCATCATTTGCAGCCAAGCAGAAACCGTTAAAAATCCGGTTCCTGAGGATGCAGGATGCGGCATGACGATCATTTCTTTATATTCGGGTTTGACCAGATCTTCATATGATTTAGGCATTGGAATGTTTTTCTTCTCTAGTTCTTTTTTATTCACAGCAATCCCCGTCATGAATGCTGTATTTCCTACCCACTTCTCCGGTTGGTTTGAATCTTTAAATAGGGGTTGTACTCTGTCCACTCCTTCAGGTGAATAGCCCTCAAGCATATTCTTTTCATCAAGCATCAGCAAACTGGAAGCTGCTGTTCCCCAAACAACGTCAGCAGGAGTGTTTTTCCCTTCTGCTAGAAGCTTCGCTGTGATGACCCCAGTTGAATCACGGACAATATTGATGTCTACTTCCGGATACTTCTTCTCAAATGATTCAAGATAGACAGGAACCAGCTCCTCCTCAATCGCTGTATAGATGGTTAGTTCTCCCTCCAGCTTTTCACCGCCAGTCTCTGCAGCAGTTTTTCCTTCTTTGCTTGAGCATCCTGTCATTAAGGCTAAACTGAATATGGCCGCTAGAGCAGCTAATCTTTGCTTTTTCACCTTCAAGTTTCTCTCCCCTTTTTAATTGGTTGTTTCTCTATACATTCACTATAAAAAAGAAAAGTAAAAACCGATTAGGTAAATTGTTAATCGTTTGTTTTTTATGGGAAACCGTTGAATTATGTGTTTTTAACTTAAAAGCAAACGAATACCACAATTTCCGCTCTATATTCTTTACATTGGCTTAACATACGGCATAAACTCCCACAAAAATAACTTGGCTTTTTCACATGAAGGGGATAGATAGATAGATAGATAGAAGAAAATAAATTGGAGAGAGCGGAAGGAGTGTAATCTTCAGAGATGCTACTCGTTATTGCTTATGAATGATGAGGGTTTAGTGTGTAACTGCAGGAATAACAACAGAGAGAGCGGGAGAGGAAGGCACAAAACAGGAGCAAACGAGGATGTCGCAAATAATAGGCATAACAAAAACAGCCCCTTACTTCTTAAGGGGCTGTTTTTCATTTACCAAATGCTTGGCTGTCTCGATTTGGAGCTGAACCTGGTCGAAACCAGTGCCGCCTAAAGACTTCCTTCTTTTAACGGCCTCATATGGAGACAACACCTGGTAAATATCTTCTTCAATGTTCGCTGATGCTGACTTTAGCTCCTCTAAAGACAGATCGGCAAGATAGCATTGATTTTGAATGCAATGAAGCACAAGTTTTCCAACAATCTCATGTGCCTCCCGGAATGGAATGCCTTTTGACGCCAAGTAATCGGCGAGCTCCGTAGCATTGGAGAAATCATTATGGACAGCTTCCTCTAAGCGGCCCTCATTCACCTTCATGGTCTGAACCATTCCTGTAAAGATCTTCAAGGAACCAATGATCGTATGTACCGTATCGAACATGCCTTCCTTGTCTTCCTGCATATCTTTGTTATATGCAAGTGGCAGGCCTTTTAATACGGTGAGCAAACTGAACAGATTTCCATAAACGCGTCCTGTTTTTCCACGGATTAACTCCGCCATATCAGGATTTTTCTTCTGCGGCATAATGCTTGAGCCAGTAGAAAACGCGTCGTCCATTTCAATGAATTGGAATTCCTGGCTCGACCAAAGAATCATTTCTTCAGCAAGACGGGATAAGTGCATCATTAAAATAGAGGAACTGCTTAAGAACTCAAGGATAAAGTCCCGATCACTGACTGCATCCATGCTGTTGGCATACACCCCGGAGAACCCGAGCAGATCTGCTGATAATTCACGGTCAATCGGGAAAGTGGTTCCAGCAAGCGCTCCCGCCCCTAAAGGCGAGACATCTATGCGCTTTAAGCCTTCCTGAAACCGCTCTTTATCTCTTTGCAGCATCCAGAAATATGCCATTAAATGGTGACCGAATGAAATCGGCTGTGCTCTTTGCAGGTGGGTATAGCCAGGCGCAAGTGTTTCCACATGCTGTTCTGCTTTTTCCACCAAAGTTGCTTGAAACTGTTCAATCAATCCAATGATAAGTTTGACTTGCTTCTTCAAGTACAAATGCATATCAGTGGCAACCTGATCGTTACGGCTGCGTCCGGTATGCAGCTTGCCGCCGACCGCTCCGATTTCTTCGATCAAGTATTTCTCCAAATTTAAATGGATGTCCTCTTGGGCAACCGAGAATATTAATTCACCTTTTGAAGCTTTCTTCTTTAAAGCTTCAAGGCCGCCCAAAATTTGATTCATTTCTTCTTCTGTTAAAATGCCCGTTTTTCCGAGCATCGTTACATGTGCCATGCTGCCCTCAAGATCTTCAAAAACAAGCTCCTGATCAAAGTGGATAGAGGCGCCGAATTCATCTACCCATTCTTCAGCTGATTTTTGAAAGCGTCCTCCCCAAAGCTTGCTCATTGCTGGACTTTCACTTTCTCTTGCTGAACCATAGAATTCACTTTTGTCGGCAGACCCCAAAGCTGGATAAAGCCTACTGCTGCTTCATGGTCAAATTGATCTTCTGTTGTATAAGTAGCTAATTTTTCATCGTATAATGAGTACTCAGACTTTCTTCCTTCAACAATCGCATGGCCTTTGAATAATTTCACACGTACAGTTCCAGTGACAAACTGCTGTGTTTGTTTCAGAAATGCTTCAAGCGCTTTTTTCAATGGTGAGAACCAAAGTCCTTCATAAATTAATTCAGTCAATTTCTTTTCAATGACTGGTTTGAAATGAGCCATTTCTTTAACGAGTGTTAAGTCTTCTAATTCTTTATGTGCCAAAATTAATGTCATCGCACCTGGGCACTCATACACTTCTCTTGATTTAATCCCAACCAGACGATTTTCTACATGGTCGATTCTGCCAACACCGTGCTTGCCGGCAATCTCATTCAACTCAAGAATTAACTGAGCTAGAGAGTAGTTTTGCCCATTCAATGCAACTGGAACGCCTTGTTCAAACTGAATTTCAATGATTTCCGGAACATCCGGTGTGTTTTCAAGAGAGGCGGTTAAATCATAAGCCTCTTCCGGAGGAGCTGCCCATGGATCCTCTAAAATTCCACATTCGTTACTTCTTCCCCACAAGTTTTGATCAATAGAGAACGGGCTGTCTAAGTTAATCGGGATCGGAATATTGTTTTGTTTTGCATACTCAATTTCTTCTTCGCGCGACCATTTCCAGTCACGTACAGGCGCTAACACCTCAAGGTTTGGATTTAATGCTTTAATCGACACTTCGAAACGAACCTGGTCGTTTCCTTTCCCTGTACATCCGTGAGCCACAGCGACCGCATTCTCTTTTTCAGCTACCTCTACTAGCTTCTTCGCGATAAGCGGACGTGACAGCGCGGATACTAATGGGTATTTCCCTTCGTAGAGCGTATGACCTTGAAGAGCAAGCAATGCATATTCATTTGCATATTCTTCTTTTGCATCAATCATGTAACTGGCTACAGCTCCCACTTGCAAAGCTTTCTCTTTTACGAATGCTAAGTCTTTCCCTTCTCCTACATCTAAGCAGCAGGCTACTACATCGTATCCTTTGTCCTTTAGCCACGGGATGGCTACTGATGTATCTAAACCGCCGGAATAAGCTAACACTACTTTTTTGTTCATTGATATTTCCTCCTCTTAGCTGCTATCTATTAGTATAAATATACATTTATTTTTATTTTTATTCTTTTGTATGAATAAAATATAACATGTTATTTCTTAGCTTTCAAGCATTTATTTGAAAAAAATTCATTTTGTTGAATAAATAATCAATCCCCCAAATTCTTTTGCAGAAAATCCGGAAAACAGATACGATAAAAGAAAAAAGAGGAGACTTATATGCACTTTCTTTTAAATGAACGGCTTGGTATTTTACTTCCTTATTCTGAAAAAGAGTGGGAAAAATACCCAGCCGCGGAGCAAGAAAAAATCCTTCAAAAATGGGAAAACATCCGTGGAAGTATTCCCGATCGCATACAAGAGCTTGAGAAGCAGATTAACATCCTACAGCACCAGCTGAATCACGAAGAAGATTTTTCACTCTCCTGCCGTCTTAATGGAGAAATCAGTGAGCTTGCTTCCATTATTAATGATTTATGGCTTTGGTTCCGCACGACTCCTTCCATAAAAAATCAGCCTAGAGAAATCAATGCAGCCGACAATAACAGCCGTCATCAATAAACTGCCGGCTGTTATTTTTTATACAGAAATTACACATTTCATCAGTTATTCACATAAATGTGAAACAATCTTCACATTTATGTGAAATTAATCACAATCTTTCTATTAAGATAAAAATAGATATTTTATCCTAATCACAAAGGAGGATGACCCTATGAAAAAAGAAAAAACTCATCAAAAAGACTCATTAAAAGGAACTTTCTTTTCTGTTCTTGCAGTTGGAGTCTTCGTTCTTCTTTCATGGTTTATTGTATGGGATTTATTTTTATCCAGAATGTAATGGGGAGGAAGTTTTATGCATCTACACAAATACGAAAAGCTATGGCTCACTTTCGGTATCGGTTCACTCATTTTATTTTTAGTTATTGTAGGGGTGAATGCATTTGTCTCTGGTCATCATCCACCAAGCTCAGGAAAGATTATAGATCCAAAAACAGTCGAAGCCGCTGCTCCATTCGACCAGCCCGGATTAAAGAAAGTTGGCGAAAACGAATATGAGCTTGTTGTTCTAACTTCTGCCTTTTCCTTTGATGTCGGTATGGAAGATAAAGTAGTAGAAATTCCTAAAGGGGCAACGGTTCATATTATCGCTACTACAAAGGATGTGGTTCATGGTTTCGAAATTGCTGGCACAAATGCCAATATGATGCTGGAGCCCGGCCATATCAGCGAAACAACGCAAGTCTTTCGAAACGAGGGTGAATTTACCCTTTTATGCAATGAATATTGCGGAAGCGGGCATCACTTAATGCACGCAAAAATAAAGGTGGTTGATTAATCATGGGCGATACAGCAATGAAAGTAAACCGAAAAGACGCAAAACTTGCATTAGCACATATGATTGTTGCATTTACCGCTTTATTTCTTGGTTGCATCTGTGGTCTTCTGCAAGTGTTTGTCCGCTCCGGGAAGATGGAGCTGCCAGCGGGCATCGGCTATTATCAGCTTCTTACAGCTCACGGCGTGTTACTTGCTCTCGTTTTAACAACATTCTTTATTATTGGTTTTCAGTTTGCTGGCATGAGTCGGACTGCCGGTGCTCTTTCTAATAAGGTTCGGCTAGCTGGCTGGATTGGCTTTTGGACAATGACAATTGGTACATCTATTACTACTTTTTATATTCTAACTGGAGAGGCCTCCGTTCTTTATACATTTTATGCCCCTCTTCAAGCACACGTTGGCTTTTACATTGGCCTTGCTTTAGTGGTTGTAGGAAGTTGGATTTCCGGATTCGCTATGTTCATTCATTATGCCAAATGGAAAAAGCAACACCCAGGCCAGGCTGGCCCACTGTTAAGCTTTATGATTGTAATTAATATGGCTTTGTGGCTGATTTGTTCATTAGGAGTGGCGGCTACCGTTTTACTTCAATTTATTCCATGGTCTCTCGGCTGGACAGATGGCATTAACGTATTAGTTAGCCGTACGCTATTCTGGTATTTTGGACATCCGCTCGTATATTTCTGGCTGCTTCCTGCCTATATGATCTGGTACGTTGTCATTCCAAAGGTCATTGGCGGAAAAATTTTCTCAGATTCTTTAGCAAGAATGTCATTCATTTTGTTCTTATTCTTTTCTATTCCAGTCGGGTTTCACCATCAATTAACAGAACCCGGTATTTCTCCTATGTGGAAGTACATTCAGGTTGTGCTGACATTAATGGTCGTTATCCCGTCTCTTATGACAGCATTTAGCATGTTTGCTACATTTGAACGATTCGGGCGTTCGCAAGGGGCCACTAACTTATTGGGCTGGCTCAAATTTCTTCCGTGGAAAGATGCTCGCTTTCTCGTTCCTTTTATTGGAATGGTGGCTTTTATTCCAGGAGGCGCCGGGGGAATCATCAATGCATCTCATCAGTTAAACCAGGTCATTCATAATACCATTTGGGTCACTGGGCATTTTCATTTAACTATTGCTACTACTGTTCTACTGACTTTTTTTGGTGCAGCCTACTGGCTAATTCCCCATTTGACGGGCAGAACTTTTACTGCACAATTGAACCAATTAGCCATTGTTCAAGCTGTTGTATGGTCTTTAGGCATGTTGATTATGTCAGGAGCGATGCATTGGGCAGGTCTTTATGGAGCACCAAGACGTTCATCCTTTTCCACCTATGGAGAATCAACTCAAGCGGCTGAATGGATTCCTTATCAAATTGCCCAAGCAGTCGGCGGAACTATGCTTTTTCTTGGCATTATTTTCGTATTATATATTGTTATTCAGCTTTTATGTTTTGCACCCAAAGGAGAGGAAGAATTTCCAATCGGTGAAATGGAAGAAGGAGCAGAGAAAACACCGTTGTTTTTCGATAAATGGTGGCTATGGATTGTGATTGTGATCGTTTTGATTTTGCTTGCTTATACTATTCCATTTATGCATATGCTTCACCATGCACCGCCAGGTTCCCCAGGATATAAACTTTGGTAAAAGTAAAAAAGAGCGTTTGGGCTGCGGCACCCGAACGCTCTTTTTTAGTATCCAATTACCTTTTCTATACACAGCTCCTAAAAGGCTCTAGACGCTTTCTTTTCCTGCAGCCAACGGTACTGATAATACTTTTCAGCAAATTCGGTCATGCTTTTCGTCAAGCGATAATTCGCTCCGGCACCAATCGCTAGACTAATAAGCGGCAGATTTGCCATTTTTTTATTTTTAAACAACGTAATAGCTAGCAGCTTGCCAAATTGCTTTATCTGGCCTTCCATCCACGACGGATCGATCAGTTGTTCCGTTTCATTGTAAAAATAAGGATGTTCCCTTTCCTCAAGATCAATTAGCAGCTCTTGCCATCCATCGGCTTTGAGTCGTTCAGGCAAAGCAGCAGCATGAAAGACTTTCAGAGAAGCCATCATTTCAAATGGCAGCTGAGGATCATATCCGTACGTCATTGCAGTAATTTGGATGGCTCGCAGGTTAAGAACGGCCATGGCCGCAAAGTCAGTGCTAAGCGGGATGGCGCCTCCTGTCCCGGTAATCCCGCCCTGAATGAGTGAATAAAGTCGATGCCTTGATGACTGCTGGCTATTCAAGTAGCGAAGTTGATCAATCGTGAGCTTTTTTAAATCATCCAGTACTTCTACATCTTCTCTAAATACGCGAGCAGATGTTAAAATTCGGTCCCTCGCTTCATTTTGAAATTGTGAGCCTTGAAGCAACGAGTGCATATGAAACAGCACACTGTCTAGCTGTCCGAAAAAAGACGAAAGCGCCTCTTCAGGAATAGTTGCCAGTGCTGCATTTAACCACTTCGAATATGTATATTGAAAGTCATTGCCGTCATAGTCAGCCATTGACTGTTCCCACGCCATGATTTCTTCCCAAACGGCTTTCTCCCGTTCTGTCCAAGCCATATTCGCGTCCCCTTTCCATGCTATTTCCGTCCTTTCATTTTCTATCATCAACCAGTAAAAGTCAATTTCGACGGATTGACAGAAAACAGTGGTTGACAAGTAGCTTCTCCTTTATTTAGCTGGATTCCCCGTCCTCACTCTGGATCAAGGCGTAGAGAAGTTCAAATGCAGCTTTTGCTTTTCCCTCGGAATAGGAACCCTTTCCAATGCATAATTTTTAACGAGGACTTGGACAAGGAGAGGATAAGATCGTAAAAAAGATACTTATTATTGGATTTGCAGCTGTGCTCATTGGAATAGGGATTAACGGATTCATTCTTCCCTTTCATCTTCTCGAAGGAGGAGTGTTTGGAATTGGCTTGTTATTCAACTATTTATGGGGATTTAAAATAGGAATTACTATTTTATGTTTAAATTTCCCAATCTATCTTCTCGCTTTTAAGTTGGAAAGATCTTATTTTTTTAACAGCTTATATGGGACTCTTTTAACGCCCGTCGCAATCGATCTACTTCTCCCTCTGAAAGGAACAATTGACCTGCCTATCCTGATGAGTGCTTGTGTTGGTGGTCTATTCATTGGAGCCGGAACCGGTTTAATGCTAAGGTATCATATCTCTCCAGGAGGGGTGGATTTATTAGCTCTTTTACTGTCAAAACACCTGGCTGTCAATGCTGGTTTTTTTATCTTCTTTATGGATTCGTTGATCCTTGCTTCCGGCTTATGGATTTTTAAGGACCCCACAATGATCTATTCTTTACTTACACTAATGGCTGTTGCCTTTTTAGTAACTATTCTTACTTCGTTTCGCTCAGTAAATATTTATTCAAAATAAACATCCTCTGCCATAGAATGGAAGTTCCATACAATGCCAGAGGATGTTCCTCTTGCTATCATTGAAATTGACAGCTTCCTTATATCATTATAATCCCGCTAGTTTTACCGTATCGCAGGCGATCATCACTTCTTCATCTGTTGGAATAATGATAACTTTAACTGGGGAATGAGGATAATTAATAAAAGCCTCTTGACCGCGCACTTGATTGCGCGCAGGGTCCCAATAGACACCCATAAATTCAAGTCCGCGAAGTACACGACCGCGAATAACAGGGCTGTTCTCTCCAATGCCAGCTGTAAAAATAATGGCATCAACCCCAGACATCCGTGCTGCATAGGAGCCAATGTATTTATGTATTCGACCGGCGAACACTTCAAGAGCAAGCTCAGCACGTTCATTTCCCTTGGCTGCTTCTTCTTCAATATCGCGAAGGTCGCTGGAGAAACCGGAAACTCCGAGCATCCCTGATTCTTTGTTTAACACATCTAGTACTTCATCCGCTGTTTTCCCTGTCTTTTCCATAATAAATGGAATAAGAGCTGGATCAATATTCCCTGATCTCGTACCCATGGTAACACCGGCAAGCGGTGTAAATCCCATGGACGTATCAATCGACTTGCCGCCGCTGATTGCTGCAATGCTCGCACCATTTCCGAGGTGACAGGAAATTAAGCGCAGCTGTTCAATGGGCCGTTCAAGCAACTCGGCCGCCCGCTGTGAAACATATTTATGAGAGGTGCCATGGAAACCATATTTTCGAATGCCGTAATCTGTGTAATAATGATACGGCAGACTGTATAAAAACGAACTCTCGGGCATCGTCTGGTGAAAAGCCGTATCAAAAACGGCAACGGCCGGCACATTAGGAAGCACTTCCCTAAATGCCCGGATTCCGGTTACGTTTGCTGGATTATGGAGCGGTGCTAAATCGGACAACTGTTCGATTTTCTCTATCACCTGATCCGTAATGATGACTGAATCTGTAAATATTTCTCCTCCATGAACCACACGATGGCCGATACCGTTTATTTCTTCAAGCGATTGAATAATCCCCATGTCGGTCAGTTTATCTAAGAGAATCCGGACCGCTTCTGCATGGTTTGGAATATCCATGATTTCTTTTTGTTTGTGCCCGTCTACTGTAATGTTAAATAAGGCTCGTGGCAGGCCAATTCGTTCCACAAGTCCCTTTGTGATAACCCGTTTTTCCGGCATTTCAAACAGCTGAAACTTTAATGAGCTGCTCCCGGCGTTAATGGCAATAACTTTTGACATAAAGACCTCCTCATTTTCACAAAGTGCTGGCACGGCCGATTATATTCAATTATCTAGCTTTTACTTATTTTCTTTGAACCATGTCTCCAATTTTATCATGATCGACTGCATGGCCTTTCTGTCCTTCATAGATGGCATGGTTGCCAAAAATACTTGTTTTGGTGCAAGGCTTTCCACTTGCTGCTTTTGTAAAATCAAAATACTTTTTGCTGCCTGCTTGTTCTTAAACATAGTCATTGGCAATTGAATCAGCCCTTGAATATGAACATGTTTTTGAAAAAAGCGATGCAGCTTATCAGCTCCCGCCTCCTCAAATAAACCATTTGGAACAAGCAAGAATAGATAACCACCTGGCTTTGTATGCTTTACACTTTGCTCTATAAATAAATGATGGGCATAGGAATGTCCCTCTTCCGCTTGCAGCTCAAAGTCTGCTGCCCTTCTATCATTAGGGTACCAGCCGACTGGCAAGTCGCAAATAACTGCATCCACTGGGTCAATTAACAGTGGCTCTAATGCATCTTGATTATAAAGCTGGACAGACTGCTCGATCAAGTTGGCTCCACACCAGGCGAGTTTTAATAATAAATCATCTATTTCTACCCCTGCAGCGGCAATGGCTGCTTCCGGTTGGCGATTTAAAACTGTCATCAAAAGATTTCCTGTTCCAGCCGCGGGATCAAGAAGGGTAAATTCTTTTTTTTCTTGCATAAATTTTTCCAGTAAATAGCTCATAAATAACCCGATAGAATCCGGTGTCATTTGATGATGCGGCTGTACATTTTCTTGCATTCCTTTTAAAATAGCGAACTGATAAGCTTGACGAACTTCCTCTTTCGAATAATTGTCAAGGTTTGTTTCCTCATATTTTTTACATACCCGTTTCTTCGTAAAATCGCTCATTTCTTCTTGCAAAACTTTTTGTTGAAATAAGTTTTCCGCAGTTTCTGCTAATGCATCTAAATAAGAGCATTCTAGCTCTTGCTGAAGAATAGCCGCTGTTTCATCGAAGATTTTAAATAGGTGTTCAATCGGGGAAAAGTCACTCATATTCGTTCCTCCTGTAAGTCTCTATCGCTTTAAAAAGGCTGACTCATAAAGAGCCAGCCTTTCATTTTTTATTTTTACTTGGCGGATTTTGCTGCCTCAATCGCTTTTTCATAGTCCGGATGGTTCGTTCCCTCACTTACATATTCTACATATGTAACTTTCCCTTCGCTATCTAAGACGAATACAGAACGTGCCAATAGGCGGAGTTCTTTCATATGAACACCATAAGCATCCCCGAACGACATATTGCGATGATCAGAATAAATTTTTACATTTTCCAGTCCCTCTCCCGCACACCAACGCTTTTGTGCAAACGGAAGATCGGCAGAAATAGTAATGACTTCTGCATTGCTAATTTTAGAAGCTTCTTCATTAAACTTGCGTGTTTGCTGCTCACACACGCCTGTATCAATGGAAGGAATCACACTAATTAAACGCACTTTGCCATTAGAATCGGCTAACGTAACCTCTGATAAGTCTGTTGCAAGCACTGTAAAAGCAGGTGCCTGGTCGCCCACCTTTACTTCGTTTCCAAGCAGTGTGACCGGGTTTCCTTTGAATGTTATATTTGCCATATTCCTAATCCCTCCTCCATCTTTTTCACACTTAATATCATACTTGTTTGAACGAGGGAAATGCAAGGAAAAGTCCTGCTATTGCTCAATCTCTCTGCTAAATTGTAAAATCTGAAGAAGATTTTTTAGATGACGATTGTTTGGACTGATTTTTTTGGTTAAGCATATTTTGAATTTTATCTATGACAGCTGGCGCAAGGTCAATAATCTTGTCTAACAAATGTGTGTTTTCGTCTAGATGAAGCATGCGTACACCGCTTGAATTAACAATTAAAAAAGCGATAGGTGTAATGGACACACCGCCCCCACTACCGCCGCCAAACGGGCTTTTCCCCTGGCCTTCTCCCTGCTTATCAAGCATAAATTCACTTCCGCCTGCCGCAAAGCCAAAGCCAACTTTAGAAACAGTCATAATTACACTTCCGTCAGGTGTTTCCACCGGATCTCCAATAATTGTATTGACATCAATCATATCTTTCAAGTTTTCCATAGCTGTGGTCATTAATCCTTCGATTGGATGGTCGCCCATGTTCATCCCTCCAGTTGTTTACGCATTTTAAAAAAACAGCCCGGTATTCGAACGTTTTTTTCGGCTTCGCCGGTGAAAAAATAGTTGAATAACTGCAGTTATAGCATGCCCTGCACGAAAGGAAATCATACACGAACATTCCACTTTCCAAATAGATTGGCCAAAAACGGGTGTGACCTCGATTTCAGGAATGGCAGTCATATTCATCATGCGATGTGCGGCTGAAAGGACACTTCCTTTTATAGCCCAGAGCGAACCTGCTGCCATCCCTGTCCAGGCGGCGTCCTTCATACCGATAGCTGTCCGCCACAAAAAAGTGTGGATTTCTATTTTATTTAAAAATGAACGAATAATATAATGAAGATTTTCAATGTGCTCCAACTTCTCCTTCACTTGGATGAAAAATTTTTCCGCCTCCTCAGGTGTCACTTCTTCATCTGCTCTTTTTCTTTGAGTCTCAGAAATCGAACTGTCTGTAAGTGGAATATAGAGAGTATAAGATAGCAGTCCGTGAAGGAAGGAAAAACGGACATAGGCCTCTTTGCTTTCGGGTACGCGAAAAAAGTAAAAAAGGAGCCTGATTTTTAGGAAATATATAGATAAACAAAGAATTAAAAAAACAGCCAGTCCCCACCATACGTAACCCATACGGTTCCCTCCTTTTTCGCTAAACAGTTTGTCCGCAAGAAAAAGAAAGTAAACATGAGGAACCAACGTATTCTCTAATGGTTACAAAGAGCATAAAAAAGCCGCCGGCAATCAGCCGGCAGCTTTTTTATAAGGAATGAACAGGAGACTGAACAGCTAGTGAATACTCGTGGATAACTGTTGTACCCGCAAAATAGTCATGCAGTCCTTGTTTTCTTGATAAAAAGGCAACAAGTACATATAAAAAAGGTATGGTTACAGATAAGTAGCGGCCAATCCACTCGCGGAATAAAATCGTCTTCCATGAAAGACCGGAGTCCGTCAATGAAATAACTTTTAGGCCAAACACCATTTTTCCCACCGTTTGCCCCCACCATTTTGTCATTAAAACAAAATATAAATAAAAAACAAGGGCGGTCGCTATATTAACTGCGGAAAAGAGCCCATCGCCTGTCGTATCGATCCCAACGGCCCGAAATAACGGATAGACGAGAAGGCGGGAAATGCTTCCGACTACAATTAAATCGAGAAGATACGCCCAGAACCGCATCCAAAAGCCGGCATAATGTAAAACAGGTGGAGCAGAAACAGCCAACGGCGCTTTTTCTTCTACCGGTGGATCGAACGCATGCGCAGGCTCTTCTGTTGGCTGCTCCTCCTCAGGACGCTTTGTCTCTTCCGTTTCATTGTTCCAATCTTCTCTCATCATCTGTCCCTCCTTTATTCCGCATATAAATACATCAGCCGCGGAGAATTTGGATGTGAAAAGATTTTCATTAACGCTTGGACTTCATCATTTCCACCGATCAGCTGCTGCGCTTTCGCTGTTAAGAAAGACGGCAGGCCAAGATTGGACTCATACGTCACCACTTGGGCACCTTTTAAGTTTTTATCCTGTTTCAATGCATCAATGGTATCTTCAAGATAACCAAAATCATCAATCAAGTTAAGCTTTTTTGCCTGGCGGCCATCATAGATGCGGCCATCAGCAATTTTTTTGACTTGCTCTTTCGACATCCCGCGCCCACTAGCGATAACATGAACGAAACCTTCATAGGAGTTATTAATCATTGATTGTAGAATTTTTCTTTCTTCTTCTGTCATTTCACGCGTCGGGCTCATAATGTCTTTGTGAGGACCGCTTTTTATGGTAACAAAATCAACTCCATACTTTTGCGCAAGCTTTGAATAATTGACGCTTTGCATAATGACTCCAAGTGAGCCAGTCAACGTTTCAGGGCTCGCATAAATTTTATCAGCGGGAGCTGAAATATAGTAGCCGCCTGAAGCCGCCATCGAACCCATGGATACATAAAATGGTTTTTTCGTTTTCTCTTTAATCTCTAAAATCTTCTCGCGAATTTGAGCGCTTTCTACTACTCCGCCACCCGGTGAATTTACTTGTAGAATAACAGCTTTTACCGTGTCATCCTCCTGAACCTTATCGAGTTTTTTCATAAACTGTCGATGATTATAGCCGGGGGACGAAAAAAGTGATTCGGCCGCGCCCGTATCTTGGATAACTCCCTCCACTGGCAAAACGGCAATCTTTTTCGCAGCATTCCCTTCTTGCTCCACCTGCTCGGTGAAATCCTCATCACTGGCTCCCATCGCGCTTTCGAACGCTTTAGAAAAGTCTGTTTTCATTGCCATGGATGCTACATTAACAATAATGGAAACAATAAATAATCCAGCAGCCAGTGCGAGGGCAACCATTCTCTTTTTGTTCAATTTACTCTCTCCTTCCCTATCTTTTTAGTTCACCAGCTTCGAAAAAACAGCTGGCACATGGTAAACTTGAAACAGGTACACCTTATTCTAACAAATCATTTAATAACAACCATACTAACTTTCCCAAAAAAAGGAGACTTTCTTATGGATCAGCGCCGGAATGTCTATTTTTACGAAACCCGCCGAAAAAATGTGGCAGAAAAAGTAGCAGAAATAAAAAAGCTTGCCGTAAAACACGGCTTTACTATCGTTGAAAAATCAGCAGATGCAAATATCATTGTCAGCATCGGCGGCGATGGCACATTTTTGCAGGCTGTTCAAAAAACCGGATTCCGCGAGGATTGCCTATATGCCGGTATTTCTATTTTTAATGAGTTAAATATGTATTGTGATTTTCATGCAGACAATATCGCAAGCCTCATTGAAGTGATGTCTAAAGCAGAAATGGAAGTGCGCCGTTATCCCGTTTTACAAATTTCTGTCGATGAAGAAGCTGTCTTTTACTGCTTAAACGAATTCAGCATTAAATCCAGCATTATTAAGACAATGGAGATGAATGTGTATATCGATGACCTCCATTTCGAAATGTTCCGCGGTGACGGGATGATCATTGCTACACCGACAGGCAGTACAGCCTACAATAAGTCCGTAAGCGGAGCGGTAGTCGATCCGCTGCTTCCTTGCATGCAGGTGAGCGAGCTAGCCTCGCTAAACAATAAGCGCTACCGCACACTCGGCTCCTCTTTTATATTGAGCGGCGATCGTACACTAACGCTGAAAATGCTGAAAGGGAGCAACAACTATCCAATTATGGGGATCGATAATGAAGCACTGAGTATCCAGCATATTGAAGAAGTAAACATCTCATTAAGCAATAGACGCGTAAAAACATTGAAACTAAAAGATAACTCATTCTGGCACAAAGTAAAACGGGCCTTTTTATAAGAAAAGCACAAGGCACATGCTCCGTATGACAGCGGATTGGACTCCCCAACAAGTAGGCGCTTTTCAGCCTTCGATAGAGAGTGTGAAATCAGCTCACTTGCTAGTGTATGCAGCTAGAACAAGAAAAAAGAAGCGCCTAATGGACTATCGTCTATTAGGCGCTTCCTTTTTCTTGTTTTCTCGTTATTAAATGTCTTTTTTGATACCATTTTGTCTGAGAAAGTGTAAACACAACCAGCGCTAGCCAAATAAATGAAAAAGAAACAAACTGGATAACAGAAAATGGCTCCTGATAAACAAACACACCAAGCAACAGCGTCATAGTTGGTGTGATGTATTGCAAAATGCCAATCATTGACAACGGAATTTTCGGTGCGCCCGCTGCAAACATCAGCAATGGAAGTGCTGTCACGGCTCCACCAAGCATTAGCAGTACATCGGTAGAAAATGAGCCAGAAAATAACAATAGCTCTCCTTTGGACCACCAATAAACAAGAAAGGCAACTGCAATTGGCGTAACCGAAAAAGTCTCAAGCGTTAAACCGACAGCTGCCTCCACTTGAATGGTTTTCTTCATTAATCCATATAAAGCGAAAGTTACAGCGAGCCCCAGGGATACCCATGGCAGTTGACCATAGGATATCGTAATAATCGCTACACCAATGGCTGCCAAAGCAACAGAAAATACCTGTGCTTTAGACAAAGACTCTTTTAGAACAAAAACTCCGAGCAGCACACTCATGAGCGGGTTAATGTAATAACCTAGACTTGTCTCTATCACACGTTCAGCATTGATCGCCCAAATAAACAAAAACCAGTTGCTGCTCACAAGAAAAGAAGCAATGACAAGAGCCGCTGCCTGCTTTGGCTTCTCTTTCATTGTTTGGAGCGTAGCTTTTAAGTCTCTTAGTTTTCTAGTAAACACGAGCAGCAGCACCATTGAAACAAACGACCAGAGTACACGATTAGCAAGAATCTCATGAGCGGTTACATGCTCCAACATCTTCCAATATATTGGGAATAGTCCCCATAGTAAGTAAGATAAAAATATGTATAGAGCCCCTTTTTTTGTCTGCTCATTCATGTGATCACCTATTTCCTTCTACTCCCGAAATAAATTTCATTATACTCCTTTCCTTTTAAAAATCAATAGAACAGCTAAGAAAGAACCGGGCTAAACAAAAGTAACTTATCCAAAGGCCAAACTAGGTAAGTTTTCTAAGATAGCCTGCAGCAATTCGTCTGCAGGTTTATAGATGAGACACAACAAAGACCGAACGGTAAAAGCCGTTGAACATAAGAAAAACAGCAATACTGCATTGCTGTTTCCCCTCGTTTCCTATTTTAGCTGGAAGTCTCCTGATTTGGTTCGTACGATAAGCTGCAGTTTTCCATTGGCAATTTTCCCGATCACTCGATGCTCTTCCTTCGTTGTGTAAGTCACATTAGATGCACGAATGCTGGCCTCCCCGGATCCGGCTTTAAAATCAATGGAAAACGGCAACAAATTTTGACTTGTATCTACAAGGACAGTACCACTCGATGTTTCTAAATTCACGTTGCCTGCTTGCTCATTAGGACGAATCTCGATGTCTCCAGACTGTGCTTTCGCTAAAACTTTTCCACTTATATCCTTAAGGTTAATATCTCCTGATTTAACCGACAGATCAGATTTTTCTGCGTCTAATTGATTGGCTATAATAGCTCCGCTTTCCCCTTGTATCTTTACCTGTTTTTCAACTTTCGTATGATCTATTGAAATATCTCCACTGCCACTTTTGAGTGACAGGTTGTATGCATGATTGTTTTCGCCCTCAATATCTCCGCTGGTTGTTTCAGCGTTCAATTCTTCCTTTAAAACAGTCTCTTTAATGATTAGGTCTCCCGAATTGGATTGGAATGTCGCCTTGTTTGCCTGACCGTCTTCCAACGTAATATCACCCGATGTAGTCTTTAAGGCAATGGATTTATACATTTTTTCTGGTAGTTTTACATGCAATTGAACATGGCTATAGAAGGTAATTCCCCACTTGATATGATGCTTCACCTTAACTTTCAATGTATCACGATCCTCATCAATGACTAGATCATATTCTCCGTCTCTTTTCCTGCTTTCTTTTCCAATTAATTCAACTTTCACACGATCACTATTTCCTTTTTCAATTATAGTATCAACAGCAGCCGAATCGATATCGATTTTGTCTATTGAACTGGCTTCAACCGTTTGCTCTTCCTTCCATTTAACAGGTTCAAGCAAGTGTATATCTGAAAAGTAAAGTGAAGAGGCTGTGCCGACCAGTCCTATGATAATTAGTGCAAATGCAACAATAACCAGTTTTTTCATGATATTTTCCCTCCTTTCATCACTTTTATATTAAATTTTGCATATCGCAGCATGATTTTGTAAGAAAATTTCCCGATATGAATGATAGCTATACTTAGTAAAATTCCAATGCCGCATAAAGTAACGGACATAAAAAACTGAATCATAAAGTCCTCAAAACCCGTGAAAATTCCCCAAAGCACAGCCAACAATGGAGAGACTGTGAATGAAAATGCCGTTACACATAGGCTAAAATATACTCCAATCAGCCCAATGACTGGTCCTAGCAGAAATACTAGGTTAAAAAAGCTTAAACCTATCGTTGCGAAGACCATACGGGATGTATTAGGAACAGATGGTCCTTTTTCTGCCCTTATCATCTGATAATCCGCAATTAAATCCTTGGCAATGAGATGAGGATCTCCGAGTTCCTCTACGACTTCTTCTTCTGTTTTTCCATTTTCTATTCCCACTGTAAAATGCTCGTCAAAATCATAAAGCATATCTTTTCGATCATGTTGAGGAACCTTCGCAAGATAGGCCTCCAGTTTTTTCATGAATTCATTCCTTTTCATTTTTCATCCCCTCCTCAATGAACTGATTCACTGCATTTGAAAATTGCTGCCATTCTTGAATTAAACTATTCATATAATCGATTCCTTTTGCTGTAATTGAATAATATTTTCTTGGCGGCCCCTCTGTTGACTCTAAAAGATAAGTTGTTAAGAGGTCCTCCTTTGTTAATCGTCTCAATAATGGGTAAAGTGTTCCTTCAGCCACTTCAATTTTCCCGGAAATACTTTGTGCTAATTCATATCCGTACTGGTCCTTTGATTTGATTAAAATCAAAACACACAATTCTAAAACACCTTTTTTAAATTGTACGTTCAAGGATTTCACCTCCTATAAATTAATAACAGCTATTAAATATTATTCACTAGTCGATAGCTATATCATATCCGATAGTA
Source organism: Bacillus sp. PK3_68 (assembly GCF_003600835.1). NCBI lineage: Bacteria > Bacillati > Bacillota > Bacilli > Caryophanales > Bacillaceae > Bacillus > Bacillus sp. PK3_68. The sequence continues at coordinate 1,529,703 of NZ_NQYC01000001.1, forward strand.
CTGATCAATGCAAGGTACTGAACAATAAAAATGGAAAATGATTCAATCACCCATCATTCAAGCAAAGAAATAAGCCGGATCTATAGCGATGATCCGACTTAAGGGGTACTCTTATATGATCTAGCTCTCGCTCATTCATGCATTGATGAGCGAGGTGCTTTTCGAATTCTTTAGAAACAGACGCTTTTATTTCACGGCAGTATGTTTAATTTTTCTGAAATTAACTTTTCACTTGCTGTTCGGCCTGACGCAATTCAATGCGGCGAATTTTTCCGGAAGTAGTTTTAGGCAAGTCTTCAACGAATTCTATCTTTCTAGGATACTTATACGGAGCGGTTAATTCCTTGACATGGTTTTGCAGCTTTTCCACCAATTGAGGATCTTTTGCATCCACCCCTTCTTGCAAGACAACAAATGCTTTAACGATGTGGCCACGAATTTCATCCGGACTGGCAACAACGGCACACTCTTTAACATCCGGATGCTTAACGAGCGCGTCCTCTACTTCAAATGGTCCGATCGTATAGCCTGAACTGATAATAATGTCATCTCCGCGCCCTTCAAACCAATAGTAGCCGTCCCCATCTTTTTTAGCTTTATCACCAGTTAAGTAGTAATCTCCCCTAAATTGCATAGCCGTTCTTTCTGGATCTTTATAATATTGTTTAAATAGAGCCGGTGTATCGATGTGAACAGCAATATCTCCTACGACCCCTGCCCCTACAGGCTCTCCTTCATCGTTAATAATCTCTACACGGTTGCCCGGCGTTGGTTTTCCCATGGATCCAGGTTTGACTTCCATTCCTTTTAATACACCAATTACAAGTGTACTCTCTGTCTGGCCATACCCATCTCGCACGTCAACGTTAAAATATTTTCGGAACGTGTCAATGACTTCGCGGTTTAACGGTTCACCAGCGGACACAGCACTATGAAGGCTTGATAAATCATAGTCTGCCAAGTTATCTACTTTCACCATGAGTCGGTATTCGGTTGGTGTACAGCACAATACATTGATTTTATTTTGCTCAAGCAGCTCCAGATATTTTTTCGGTTCGAATTTTCCATTGTATACAAATCCTGTAGCTCCTGAACCAAGAACGGACATAAACGGGCTCCATGTCCACTTTTGCCAACCTGGGCCTGCAGTGGCCCAAACAGTATCTCCCTCTTTGATACCGAGCCAGTTTGGCGCTGCTGTTTTAAGATGCGCATACCCCCATGCATGCGTATGAACGACACCTTTAGGATTGCCGGTTGTACCTGATGTGTAAGGAAGAAAGGCAATGTCGTCTTTCGATGTGTCAACGATTTCCAACTCATTGGAAGCTTCGGCCATCTTTTCCTCAAGGTTTATCCATCCTTCTACCTTTCCTCCGAATGAAAAGGCAGTTAATTCTTTTATCTTTTCTACTTGTTTAAATTGCTCGGTAAATGGCGCGTAGCAGACAACCCCTCGTACACCAGCATGCTCGATACGATAATTTAAATCTTTAGTACGCAGCAATTCTGCACTTGGGATAATAATCAGGCCTGTTTTTAAGGCGGCAAGAAACACCTCGTATGCTTCAATTAAACGCGGCACCATAATAAGAATCGGATCACCCTTTTTTAATCCGCTCGCAAGGAAAGCGTTTCCAATCTTATTTACATTTTTTATTAATTGAGCATATGTAATTTCCTTTTTTTCCCCGGCTTCATTCTCCCACTTTAGCGCCAGTCGATCGGGGTCTTTTGCAAATTTTTCTACTTCCATGACGATGTTATATTTTTCAGGTGCAAGCAAGTCTTCTCTTTTCATTATTCTACCCCCTTAATAATATGTCTCCATTATACAGAATAATGGAAAACTTTAAAATATTTTAACATAGCGATCTGTTACTTTTATCTTTACTTTTCTCTTTTTAATACTTGTTTTGCGCAGACAACAGCTTTTAAAAAAGCCTATGGAACATTCGATCCCATAAGCCATTACATACGTACAGGTTGTTCAACAATAAAGCTCAACCAACCTTCTCTATATTCCGCACGAATAATACCATGATGAAGTTCAACAATCCTCTTTGAGATAGCAAGTCCAAGTCCCGTGCCTTGATTATCCTTTCTTGCCTTATCGCCCCTGAAAAACCGTTCAAACAATTTATTTGCCTCGTTAACAGGGAGATTCTCCACTTTGTTTGATACTTTCAAGATCGCTTTGTCTGCTTTAAGTTCCAGGCTTATTAATAATTCAGATGGTTTTCTACTGTATTTTATCGCATTCATAAAAAGATTATCATAAACACGAACCATCTTTTCTATATCCATTAAAATAGGGATATTTTCTTCTGTAATTGATTTTTGAACACTTAATTGTTCCTTTTCAAAAATAGGCATGTATTCTCCAACTACTTGTTCCAACAAACCTGACAAGTCTACTTCATTAAGGTTTAACGTAACATCTGGACTTGATAAATGAGTATACTCAAACAGTTCATCAATTAGGTGCTTTAGTCTTTGCGATTTTGAATAAATAGTTTCAACGTATTCTTGAAATTGCGCTTTACTCACGTATTGTTCTTTTTTCAGTAAATCTAAATATCCGATAATAGATGTTAAAGGTGTCCTTAAATCGTGAGAAACATTTGTAATCAGTTCATTGGTTTAGATTTGTAATCCTACTTTAAAATTCAAACCTGAAGAAAAAGGAACAAAAATCCTTAAAAATTCTTAAGCTTTAATCTATCTCTTTTCTGAACACGGTTACCCTTACTTTAAAAGGACAGGTGTTTATTGTTATTTATGAAACAAACACTTGTTTTATAATTCTATGTCCATTCACCTATTGATGTTTATCTTACAAGATAAATAAAGAAATTCGTTGATTTTCTAATGTGAAAACAACCGGATTTTAAAAACAGATGCGAAAAACACTTTAAAAAGGAATAACTAGCAAGAAAACCAATCAAAAAACCTTACATTCATCAGACTTAATGAATGTAAGGTTTTTATGATTACAGCAAATCCAAAAACTCACTGGCTGTTTTTTCTTGAGGAAGCTGAATTGTTTCCATTTCTTCTATCGCTTGATCAATCATCTCTTCAAAGTTAACGAAGCTCTCGAAATGCTGTACTTTTTCAAGCTTTGGCCGTGTTTTTGGAGATGGTGGTGTAAAAATTGTGCAGCAATCTTCATAAGGCAAAATCGAAATGTCATGAGTGCCTATTTTTCTGGCTATATCGATAATATCAAGCTTGTCCATTGCAATGAGCGGACGTAGTACCGGTGTAGATGTTACATCATTAATGGCTCTCATGCTCTCAAGCGTCTGACTTGCCACTTGTCCGAGACTTTCACCGGTTGCAATGGCCAGTCCACCACGTTTCTGACGAATTTTGTCGGCAATGGCTAGCATCATGCGTCTTGTTGAGGTCATCGTATAATTCTCGGGCACTTGCTCTTGAATTTTTTGCTGAATGGCGGTAAAAGGAACGATATGAAGCTTGATTTCCGCTCCAAATGCAGTCAGCCTCTCAGCTAAATCAATCACCTTCTGCTTTGCTCGCTCACTCGTATATGGCGGGCTGTGAAAATGAATAGCTTCGATTTCTACCCCTCTCTTTAACATGAAATAGCCAGCTACAGGGCTATCAATTCCTCCAGAAAGCAAAAGCATTGCTCTTCCGCTTGCCCCTGACGGCAGTCCAGCAGCCCCTGGATACTTCTCACATGATAAAAAGACGCCTCCCTTGCGAACCTCTACAAGCAGATTAATATCAGGGTGTTTAACATCCACAGTTAAGTCTTCGATGTTCCTGAGTACGTGGCTGCCAATAGCGTAATTAATTTCATTCGTATCCAACTCAAATTGCTTATCGGAACGGCGGGCAGATACTTTAAATGTTTTTCCTGCACTAAAATTTCGTTTAACGAGTTCAAGAGCAGCTACTTTCATCTCTTCGATATCCTGGGCTGTACGGACCACAGGGCTGAATGATTGGATGCCAAACACGTGACTTAGCCGATCCCTTATCGCTTCGAACGGTACGTCATTTAAATGGATAAACATCCGATCATGACTTAATTCAATCTTTATTCCCGCAAATTCTTTTAAAGCCAACAAAATATTTCTTTTTAATTTAGTTATGAATTGTTTACGATTACGTCCTTTCGTAGAAAGCTCACCGTATCGAATTAATACGCGGTCGTAATTCATCGTTGTCACCTCTGGACTTTCGTTAGTTTAGGAATGATTTCTTTTAACACCCGGATAAATGTCTGCGCTTCTTCTTTTGTATTCTTATAAGATAGGCTCAGTCGGACACTGCTATCAGCTACGGCTGCCGGCAGTCCCATCGCTGTTAATACGGTACTCGTTTTTTTCTGTCTAGAGGAACAGGCGCTCGTTGTAGATAAATAACAACCTTGTTCTTCAAGAGCATGAATGAGTACTTCCCCTTTCATTCCAGCAATTGAAAAGTTTAAAATATGGGGAGCACAGCCTGTTTTCGGTGTATGGATGGTTACCCCGCTGATCCTTTCCAGTTCCGTACGCAAAAATTGCTGAATGCCCCTCATTTCTTGGACGCTTTTCACTCGTTTTTCCTCTGTCAGACGCAGCGCCTTAGCCATGGCAGCAACCCCGCCTGTATTTTCTGTGCCGCTCCGCCAGCCTCTTTCCTGATCGCCACCGGATAAGAGTGCAGAAAGCTTGACTCCTTCTTTCTTGTACAGCACACCACTTCCTTTTAACCCGTGAAACTTGTGCGCAGATAAAGAACAAAGATCGATCCCGTCAAGATCTAATTCTACTTTCCCGCGGCCTTGTACATCGTCCACGTGAAATAAAGCTTTCGGGTACCCTTTCAACAGCTGGCTGATTTCCGCTATTGGCTGAATCGCCCCTGTTTCATTATTAACATGCATAATAGAAACAACAATCGTTTCATCTGTCATTGCTTCTTTCAGCTCTTGCACAGAAACTTTTCCCGATTCATCAACCGGCAAGTAGGTTACTCGAAATCCAAGCTCTTCAAGCTGCCGGCACGCATTCAACACTGAAGGGTGTTCAGTTTGCTGGGTAACGATATGATCTCCCCGTTGCCTGTTCGCAAGAACCGCTCCTTTTAATGCTAAATTATTTGCCTCCGTTCCCCCAGAAGTAAAGACTACCTCTTCTGGCTTTCCGCCTATCAATGAAGCAATTTGCTTACGAGCTTCCGTCATCAGGCGATCCGCCTGCATGCCTAGCTGATGAAGAGAGGAGGGATTACCAAAAAATTGCTCGTTTGTCTTTATAAAAGTTGCCAAAGCTTCTTTGTATGGTTTTGTCGTTGCGCTATTATCAAAATAAATCATGATCGCACCTGCTTCATTTCAGTTTGTTCAACTATTTATCATAACATAGCTATGTGTTGAAGAAAACTTCCCATATACATAGCTGTAAACATAACAAAAGCGATCCCGGCTAAATTGAAGGCCAATCTGCCGGCACCGCTTCTGTTTATTTTTTATTCATCATATCCTCAAGCTGTTTCAACCCTTTTGGATCAACTTTATCGATCGCTGTAGCCGCTTCTTCAAGAGCAGAGCGATAGTCATAATTGCGAAAAGCACGTTCTGCCTCGTAAAGCTGATCACTGATAGCCGGATGGGAACGCTTATATCTGTTTCCGTATTGGATAATACGCTCAGCAAGCTCGGCTTGCTCGATCACTTCCTCTGTTTTACGCTCGAGGTTGCTTACAGAGGAAACCGCCTCACTTAGTTTTTCCTGAACGGCTTTCATATTTAATGGCTTTTCATTTAATGCCTGTACAACCTCGCCAATACGCTCTGTTGTTTCTTCTGTTAACGACTGATAAAACCCCGGTACGCCTGGCATGTTGCTTTTATTGACCATACGAAAGATTTCATTGATCTTCTTGCGGAGCTCCGCCAGACTTTCACGGGCAGCCATCTCATCCTTGCGCAATGTTTTTAAGAAGCGGCTAAAACTCGCTTGTTCTTTTTGCAGCTCTTCAAGTTGAGATTGCAGTTCTTGTAATTCTTCATGTAAAAAAGAATAGGCCGTATTCTGTTCGGTAATTCTGGCTTCTAATAAATCGTACCGCTTTACAAGGCGAAAAATATCTTCTTCCAGCTTTTGAGGGACGACCCATTCATCTTTTGCTAGCTGATAGCTTTGTCGCACATGTTCCGTCTCCGCCTGCAACTCTTCATTGGCAGTCCGCACATTGTCTAACTGCTCCCTCGTTGCCTTCTCATTTTTCACAAGAAAGTGCTTGGCGTCGACTTCTTTCTCAAGCAGCTCATAAAAGAATTCTATGTTTTCTTTTACATCTTGAATTCCCACTTCTACTTCGTTCGTCTCCGTTTTAATAATAAAATCTTTATAAAGAGAAAGCTGCTGACGCAAGCTGGCAACTTCTTTTTCAATCTGCAAATGGTCAAGCAAATAGCCCTTTTGCTTCATTTCTTTGTAGCCAGATTCAATTTCATTTAACTGTGCCGGCAACAAATTCGTTGTTTCAGCCATCAACACCGGAATAACTTCCATCTTATGTAAAATGGTATCCATATCATGAGTCAGCTTTAAAATGATCTCCCTAGCTGCCAGATAGTTTCCTTCATTAGTCAGCTCTTCAAATTTATCAAACTCCGAGGATAGAGCATCAAGCTGAATTTCAAGCACGGATGCAGCTTTGCCAAATGTGTGGCGATGAGCAAGCAGCTGCTTTCTTGCCGACCGGCGCTTTTCTTTCAGTTCTTCACTCTCTTCACGGTTATTCTCCTCACTGCCAATTAATTCATCCAGCTCGGTCAGGATGCCTTCCACTTTCTGTTCAGCCTCTTCTAGCCTGCTGACGATGGTTTCATTGATCTCTTTTGCTTTGCCAAATCTGAATTGATCCAATCGTTCTTCTGATTCAAATAACTTTTCTTCAACGTCGGCTAAATCGACAGCAAGCACCTCGTCCCATGTTTGCCGCCAACGGTCGAAAAGTTCTTCCGTCTGACCCGTCATGTTAAGGCGCTTCACTTTAGCCAATTCGTCAGTGACTGGCCGATTCATAATTTCCGTTTTCCTTTTTTCTAACATATTAATTTCTTTGTATATTTTTTTTCTATTAAAATAGGCGATAATCACTAAAATGGCTGCTATTAAAATCGCAGCAATGATGAATTTCATCGTAAGCCCCCTGTTCTTCTGCCAGCAAAAGTAATCGTTTCATCTATGTGGTAAGATATAAATTTCACTCAATTATTACTAATGATACCACAGGATGTAGCATTTTTTGACGACAAAACTCGTTTTTTTTTAAGCTCCTGATTAAAATTTTTGTTACACTATAAATAGGATTATTTTTCAGGAGGTTGTTCTATGAAAAGAGACGGACACATTCACACACCTTTTTGTCCTCACGGAACGAAGGATTCGCTGAACAGCTACATTGAGGAAGCAATTAACCAAGGTTTTTCCCAGCTCACTTTCACTGAACACGCTCCCTTGCCCTTCGGCTTTGTAGATAGTACGCCTACAAAGGACAGCGGAATGAAACGAAGCGATTTAGATGCCTACTTTTCTGCTTTGCAGCAAGTAAAACAAGAGTATGCAACCGATGTAGCTATCCAAATCGGACTGGAAGTTGATTATATTGAGGGCTTCGAAAAAGAAACGTCCATTTTTTTGAATGAGTATGGTCCACTTCTTGATGACTCTGTTTTGTCTGTTCACTTTTTAAAAGAGCAATCTAACTGGTACTGTCTTGATTATAGCGTGGATTTATTTGGAGAAATGATAAAAATCTTTGGATCGACTACTGTTCTATATAGAAAGTATTTTGAAACTGTACAGCGCTCTGTTGAAGAGGATCTCGGCCCATTCAAACCGAAGCGAATTGGCCATTTGACGCTCGTGCATAAATTTCAACACCGCTTCCCGTGCGAAGCAGACTTCAGCGCTGAAATAGAAAACCTCTTAACAACGATAAAAGCCAATGGCTATGAAATTGACTTTAACGGCGCTGGTCTGATGAAACCGTTCTGCCTGGAATCTTATCCACCGTTAGAAGTTGCCCAAAAAGCCCGGGAAATGGGCATCCCGCTTGTATACGGGTCAGATGCTCATCAATCTAAGGATATCGGACAAGGCTACAAAGAAATGTTCCCTCTGCAAGAGCAAGCCGTTCCTCGTCCATAAAATACGTTTGATAAAGGAGCCATCCATCATGTTTCAAACAACTAGTTATACAGGGAAAAAAACAGAAAACTATCAACTCGTTATTAAACAATTGCGAGCGCTGCTCGCAGGAGAAAGCAATCAAGTCGCTAATTTAAGCAATGCTTCCGCCTTATTAAACCAGTTTCTCGACCGCATAAATTGGGTCGGCTTTTATTTAGCTGAAGGGGAAGAGCTTATACTCGGTCCTTTTCAGGGTCTTCCAGCATGTGTGCGCATTCCATTTGGCAAAGGTGTATGCGGGACAGCGGCCAGTGAAAGAAAAACGCAAAGAATTGCAGATGTTCATTCCTTTCCAGGCCATATTGCATGCGATGCTGCCTCTCAATCTGAAATTGTTGTCCCCTTGCTAAAAGACGGGCGTTTGATTGGCGTACTTGATATTGATAGCCCGGAAACAAACCGTTTTGATGAAACAGACGAAGAAATGCTTGAAGCTTTTGCGACTGCTTTAGTCGAATACTTGTGATGTCTGTACTGCCAAATAAGAAGCTTTTTTAAATTGACAGTCATAGCGTAAAAAGAGCTGGATAACCAGCTCTTTTTTCTATAAACAGCAATAGCCGATAGCCACTCTGTTCTTTCCAGCTTCCTTCGCTTTATATAAGGCCGTATCGGCATAATTAAATAATTGTTTTTTGGAGGGAGGATTCGCCTTTGACCAACAGGATAATCCACAGGAAATAGTGACTGCAGGCTTAGTATTTTCTGCTACTTCACTTATGATTCTTTTAGCTGTCATCGTCCCTTCCTCTAAAGAGCAATTGGGCAAATAGACAGCCAGCTCCTCTCCTCCCCAACGGGCAGCTACGTCTTCTTGCCGAATAGCCGTTTTCAAAATTTGAGCAACTTGAATGAGTATCTCATCTCCAGTTTGATGCCCGTATGTGTCATTAACCTTTTTAAAATTATCAATATCCATTAACAAAAAGACACCCTTCTCATCTTTCTCAACGGACTTTTGAAGCAATTGATCTAAATAGTTTCTTGAATATAAATGTGTTAGATGGTCAGTAATAACCATTTCTTCTAATTTTTCTCTGAGCATGGCATTGGCTAAGGCAAGTGTAGAATGATGGATCAGTGACTGCAAAAGCTTATACATTTCAAACGTAAAGCTATATGGCTCTTTTTTTAATACGATACAAAATCCTCTCAGCTCATTCCCCTGTTCCATAGGAACAGCCATCATCGCATGGAAAGTCAAGCAGTCCCTTTCTAGCTTATTCGCCAATTCACCAATAAAAAAAGCTTCTTTATCTTTTATCAGCTTCTCAGCAGTAAAATGAATGAGTTCTTTTCCTTCCATCTCGTAAAAAAAAGAACTGCTGCCCGGCAATGTTTCTGTTTCTTTTCCATTAAAAAAAATAAAGCCAACGGCACAAGCGTTAAAGGAACGAATGATTTGAGAGTGTAAAAAATTAGTGACATCGGAAAAGCGCAAGCTGGAGTTTAATTCGTGGGATGCATCATTAATTAACTGCAAATCTGAATTAAGCTGTCGCGATTGATCATATAGCATTACTTTCTCAATGGCGCCTCCTCCTGCGTTAGCGAGCATACGGATAAATTCTTTTTTTGTCTCAGGGATATTTTTTTCTTCGGAAAAATTCACTTTCAGTACACCATATACTCCCTGTTTGCCAATTAAAGGAGCATAGAGAATCTTCGAAATATCATCAACTTGGATTGTTCCATTTGTATATGAGGCCATCCCCGCTTCACTTACTTCATCAAAATTAAAGTGAGTTACTGGCAGGCCGGTATAGGATCCCTCCATTGCCATAAGGAAATGATAGGAACATAGCGGGAAAATCTTCTGTAAGGTGGTAATGATTTCTTTCAGCACAAATTCAATGTCTGTAGAGGAATGCAATCTTCCTGTTACATTAAACAACTCTTTATATCTATTGACTCTTCCTTCCATCACATGGACATAGTTCGCCCATTCAATTAAGCGGCTGCTTTCTTCCGTAAAAAACAACAAATCCTCTTCTGTAAGGACGGCCATTACCTCCTTATCCGCCCGCAAGAATAAATAAGTGTTTTTTTCTTTACAAAAACCTGTTAGTCGAAATCCTACATTGTAGGCAGCAGGTAGCGGCCATCCGTCTATTTCTTCCTTACAAAAAAGGTATGGCTGTGTAAAAGCCTGGCTCAACGCCTCCTTTTGTTCTCTAGTCCAGTCTAACTTCTCTTGGCTACTTGCATTAAACAAGTACAGTTGAGACGTGCGAAACTGTCTGCTGACGAGGCGAAGCCATTCCTTCTGAAGTTGTTCTACATCGAATAAAGCACCCCGGAAGCCGGCCATCAAGTCATATAGCAATGCTTTCCAGCTTATCGCCCACTTGCTTTCATAACGCTGATTCATGTAGTAATCACCTGCCATTCAAATTGGACAAAACAGCTGTTCTTCCTTTTTATACCACTATTGGAACATTATTCACTTTTACAAATTTAAACATCTAAAGAAGAGCTGACCTACTCATCAATAGGATAATTATACCACATGAAATGAGCCTAAAGACTTACTAAATTTATTATTTTTTCATATATTGCAATCTTACCTTGACAGAAGGGCCTGTCAATTATATACTAACATTTGTGTAAAATATCGCAGCCTATGTGAACACCTTTATGTGCTCATTTTGTTCCTTTGCCTTTAAATGCAAATGGTGCATCGCGTAACCCTCTGCTGCTGGGGCGATGGTGCATGAAAACAAAATGACCTAATTGCTGTCTCACCGGTTTTTATTTTACAACAAAATAAAACCATTAAAGGAGGAGCTATATTATGGCTCGCTATACTGGCCCAAGCTGGAAACTTTCCCGCCGTCTTGGAATCTCTCTAAGCGGAACTGGTAAAGAATTAGAAAAACGCCCTTACGCACCTGGACAACACGGTCCAAACCAACGTAAAAAATTGTCTGAATACGGACTTCAATTACAAGAGAAGCAAAAGCTTCGTCATATGTACGGTGTAAATGAGCGCCAATTCAAAAACTTATTCGTAAAAGCTGGTAAAATGAAAGGCGTTTACGGCGAAAACTTCATGATCCTTCTTGAAGGCCGCCTAGACAACCTTGTTTACCGTCTTGGCTTAGCTCGTACTCGTCGCCAAGCACGTCAGCTTGTTAACCATGGTCATATCCTTGTTGATGGAAAGCGCGTTGACATTCCATCTTACCAAGTAAAACCTGGTCAAACAATTTCTGTTCGTGAAAAATCCAGAAACCTTGCTATCGTTAAAGAAGCTGTTGAAGTAAATAACTTCGTACCAGATTATTTAACATTTGATGCAGATAAGCTAGAAGGTACATTTACTCGCCTTCCAGAGCGTTCTGAGCTTCCAGCTGAAATCAACGAAGCTCTTATCGTAGAGTTCTACTCTCGTTAATTCTATTGCTTATCAAATAGCAATAGGCAAAACCCTAGAAATATTGGTATACCAATATTTCTGGGGTTTTTATTTTACCTTAGAACCTCACCAATCGACTCTTCTCTTAGAATAAAGAATTGACTTTTTCTCTTTTGTCGGGGGCAGTTTCCTTGCTTTTTATTTCAAATGCTATATGGGTCCAGCGCTAGAGACGAAGTCTTTTGTTTGTAGCAAAAACAAGTAAGTATCCATATTATAATCAAGTAAACTTGCGTCATTTCCTTTCTAATTTCCCCTGTATGATGGAGGCTCATAAATGATTATTAGAAAATCAAATAGGAAAGAGACAGATTTTATTTTTGCTTTTTCGCAAAAGGTAATCGAAGAAAGTTCAATGGGATATCTTAAACCCGGTCATCATAATATCGTAACTGAGATGTTTGAACCTGCTCTTCAAAACGGGGCTTACTATTTGGTGGCTGAGAAAGAAAATAAATTGCTAGGATGGATCTTAGTCGGAACAACTATTGACCCTTATTCTCTTGAAGAAATTGGGTATCTTCTCGATATTTATGTTTTTCCCGACTATAGAAAATCCGCGATAGCCAAAAAGCTTACACATGAAGCCTTAACACGATTGAAACAAGACCATTACCAGAAAGTTCAATTAAGTATTTTTTCTGGTAATCACTCAACAGCTCTTTGCCAACAATTTGATTTTAAAGAAGTACTAACTGTTTTTGAAAGACCTCTCTAAACTCCTTCTTTAACCTAAAATAAATGTCGCCAGCTTTTATTTAGATTAGCTTCCCCCAATTACTTTTTGACCAGTGTAAAGCTATGATCCCCCCTTTTAATCATCTATCAAAACTGTTACCAATTTAGCTATCATTGATTCCTAAAAATATACGTCTCTCCTCTTTATTTGTATACTAATTGTATAGAAAAACTCATTGCGTGTACCGCACAATAAATAGTAAATAAGGGGAAGAATTTTGAATGTCCATTCTAATTGTTGATGACAACAAAGTCAATTTATTTGTAATCGAGAAAATATTAAAAAACGCAGGATATGAGAACTGTGTTTCTCTATCATCCGCTCAGCAGCTATTCAATTATATTGAGAAAAATGAGCAACACGCCAACAAAGTCTCTATTGACCTTATCCTGCTTGATATCATGATGCCAGAGATTGATGGTATAGAAGCTTGCCGCCGCCTTCAGCAGGATGACTGCCTTAAAGATATCCCGGTTATTTTTATTACAGCTCTTGAAGACTCCAATAAACTTGCCGATGCGCTGGACGCAGGTGGAATGGATTATATTACAAAGCCGATCAATAAAGTTGAGCTGCTGGCGAGAATAAGAGTGGCACTTCGCTTGAAATATGAAAAAGACTGGCATGCAGAACAAGAACAAAAGATTCAAAATGAACTTGATCTGGCCATGCAAGTTCAGAAAGGACTCTTGAATCCTCCTTTAGAGACAGACAATATCACAATTAATGTCTCACACCTTCCCTCCTTCAAACTTGCTGGTGATATGTATTATTGGCACAAATTTGAGGATCACAGATACGGCGTTATTCTTTTAGACATGATGGGACATGGCATTTCTTCCTCTCTTGTCTGCATGTTTATCTCTTCCGTCTTGAGAGATATTATTAAAGAACTGTCTGATCCTGAACTGGTCATTAAAGAATTAAACCGCTATATGGCACTTCTGCATCATCCGAAAATTGATTACAATTACTATTTTACCGGCATTTATCTTTTGGTTGATACCGAAAGAAAAATCGTTGAATATGTGAATGCAGGTCACCCAGAAGGGTACGTTCTCGTTGATAATGCTTCATTATGCACAATTGAAAGAAGCAGCTGTGCCGTGGGATTTTTTGATCAAATGGAAGTCAAAAAGTCAGTCATCAGTTATGAAGACAACATTCAGCTTCTGCTCTTTACCGACGGCGTAATAGAAGTGAATCGCAATGACGAACAGTCTATGCTGAACAAGTTAAAATATATTGCCTCTCAAAAATGGAGCAATGTACGCTCTCCCATCCATCTTGTCATCCCGGAAGAGCAGCATGCTGGACAAGGCGATGATATGTGTATCATGATGATTCATGCTAAATAAGAAAGTGAAAAGCAGAATAAAAAGGAGAATGATTCTCCTTTTTATTCTGCTTTTAATTTTTTTGATAAATTTTTACATGTTCAGCAAAACTTTTATATTTTTCTGCGCAACTTGCAAATTGAAGGGACTCTTTATCCCCCAAACCAAGAAATCCCTTCGGGCAAAGACTGTCAAAGAATAGTTGGTGTACTTGATTTTGCAGATCAACTGTAAAATAGATCAGTACATTTCGGCATAAGATGACATGAAATTCATTAAAGGACTGGTCCGTGACAAGATTATGCTGGGCAAAGCTGATTTTATTTAAAATCGAAGGATTTAAATAAGCAAAATGCCCATCAGCTGTATAATACTCAGAAAAAGCTCGCGCTCCTCCTGCAAGCATATAATTCTTCGTGTATGTCTTCATTTTACTGAGTGGGATGAGCCCTTTACGAGCCTTCTTTAGCACCTCTTCATTCATATCTGTGGCGTAAAGCTTCGTCTTATGCCCAAGCCCTTCTTCTTCTATTAAAATAGCCATTGAATACACTTCTTCACCTGTCGCACAGCCTGCATGCCAAATTCGTATTTCCGGATAATCCCGTAACTGGGGAAGGACCGTTTGTCGGAAAACTTTAAAAAACTCCGGATTTCGAAACATCTCGGTTACGTTAATAGAAAAATCATTAAGTATTTTTGTCACGAAGGACGGATCATGAATCATTCTGTCAGTAATCTGAGAAATCGTTGAGATCTTCTCAAGCTGCATGCGATTTTTAATGCGCCTGTAAATGGAGGACCGCATATATTTCCGAAAATCAAATCCAGATACACGGTAAAGTCCCTCCAGCAATAAATCCATCTCGATTGCTTCTTTAAAACTAAAGTCTTGTTCTTCTTCGTTATTCCACATACTGTTCATTTAAAATCTTATCCTCACTTACCTTGTCATCCAGACATTCATAACGGAAAATAGCTGCTCCAGCTTCAGCGGCTTGCTAATGTAGTCAGATGCCCCTGCCTCGAGACATTTTTCGCGGTCATTTTTCATCGCCTTAGCCGTCAGAGCAATAATTGGTAAATCATCGTATTCTTTCGACTGGCGAATTCGCTGCATCGTTTCATATCCATCCATGTCCGGCATCATAATATCCATTAAAATTAGATCAATGCTCTTGCTGGAACTGAGAATATCCAAACATTCAATCCCATTGTTTGCCACTAGTACATTCATTCCTTTTTGTTCAAGCGCTGTCTTTAGAGCAAAAATATTGCGGTTATCATCATCTGTGATCAATGCCGTCTTGCCATAGAATACATTGTCCTGAGCCTTTGGCTTTTCTTGCAGTCCTATAACTGGAGTGGTCTCCTCCCCCATAGAATCTGGAGGTGAAATTGTGGCTGCAATTTCTCTCGATGCCTCTGTGAATAAGTCAGCAGGTATGTTTCCATCTGAAATATTAGGAAGGAGAAGAACAAATGTACTTCCCTTTCCTTCTTCGCTAAAGAGCTGAAGATTGCCGCCTAACAGTTTGGCAAATTCACTGCTGATCGACAATCCTAAACCGGTGCCGCCATATTTTCGGATAGTAGCCCCTTCACCTTGCTGGAATGCTTCAAAGATGAGCGCATGCTTTTCTTTTGGAATGCCGATCCCTGTATCCGTTATGGCGATTTCAAGCCAATAATCTACATTTGTCTGGTTGGCGTCCGCCCCCACCTTCTTAATATTTGCAGAGACAGAACCTTCTTCTGTGAATTTAAAGGCGTTAGACAATAGATTTCTAATAATCTGCTGAAAACGCTTTTCATCCGTTTGAAAGATGGCCGGCACATCTGGGCTCATGCTAATGTTAAAATCAAGCCCCTTTTGGTTAGCAATATGGGTGAAATTCCTTTCAAGACTCGCAGGAAGCTCCGTCATATTTACTTCATTGATCACAACGTCCAGTTTTCCAGCTTCCACTTTTGATAAATCCAAAATATCATTGATTAAGTTCAGCAAGTCTTGTCCAGAAGAATGAATAATTCCCGCAAACTCTAATTCTTCCTCCGAAAGGGAACCGCTGCTGTTTTCGGCGAGCATTTCTGACAAAATCAAAATGCTATTCAATGGTGTGCGCAGCTCATGAGACATATTAGCAAGGAATTCTGATTTGTATTTAGAGCCAAGTGTCAGTTGCTTTGCTTTTTCTTCCAAGTCTTTTTTTGCCACTTCAAGATCTTTCGTTTTTTGCTCAGCTTCTTGTGTGCGCGATTCCAACTGCTCATTGATCATCTGCAGTTCTTCCGATTGCATCTTCAACTCTTCAGACTGCGTTTGCAATTCCTCTGATTGCGCCTGTAACTCTTCTGTCATGGCCTGGGATTCGGACAGCAATCGAGCAATTTCCATTCGGTCAATCGCTCTATTAACCGTTAATCCGAATGTTTCCAGTACTTTTTCTATAAAAGCAACGTGCAGTGAAGTATATTCGTTAAGGCTTGCAAACTCCACCACCGCGATAATTTCCTCCTCATATACGATAGGAGCAATTAAAATACTCCTTGGCTTTGTTTCTCCCAGTCCAGAGGAAATTAGCCGGTAGTCTTCGCCAACTTTGTTAATCACTTGTATCCGTTTTTCTAGTGCACATTGACCGATCAAGCCTTGGCCAAGAGCAAAACTACTTCGGCCTACGTCATCAGCTGAATCAGCAAATGCAGCCTTTTTTACTAAAATAACATCATTTTCTTGTTGCTCTCTGCTATAAAAAGCCCCAAACGATGAACCTGTAATCTGTGCGGCTATCGAGAGAAATGTCTCCGCGAGATTTTCTAATGAAGAAATCCCCTGATTCTTGCTCATAACATCTGCCACACTTCTTTGCAGCCAATCCCGTTCTTCTAAAGAATCCAAAAGCTCATTTGTCGCACTTCCCAGATCCCTAATTTCATCGTTCGTTTTCACTTGAATACGGCTGCTAAGATCTCCACCCGTAGACATGGCACGAATAGTATTTACTACCGCTTTAATCGTTTTAATAATAGAGCCTGAAATGATCATGGACAGAATAAAAGAAACAATAATAACAAAAGCCAACAAGCTGTACAGCCCAATATCTAGATACTTATTCTGTTTATTTAGTTTATCAGCACGTTGGTCAATCAGCTCTTTCTCCTTGTCTCGGAAAGAATCAAACTGCTGCTGTACTTGCTCAATTTTTTGTCTTCCAGTATCTTCTTTAAAAAATGTCATAATGCTTGTTGTATCGTTCTGCTGTTTCATTTTAATGGATTTATCACCGGCATCCGATACCCAATCTTTGATGTTCTCGTTAATCTCAGCTACCTCTTTTTGCTGCGCCGGATTATCTGACAGAAGATTGTCCAGTTTATTGAAATTCTCCGTCCATCGAGAACGCGCTTCATTATACAACCGGAGATATTCTTCCCCTCCCGATATGATAAAACCTCTCTGTCCAGTTGCCATCTTAAGCAGATCTTTTTCTATTTCATTCGTCAGATCCCTTACGACAAAATCACGTTGAATGATAAAATTTCTTTCTTCCTGCATCGTGTCCAACTGTTTATTCACAGCAAGAATCGCTATAACCAAACAGATAATGATAACCACATAGCCGGTAATAATCTTCTGGCGTATTCCAAATCTAAAGTTCTTCATCCTTATGTATTCCTGCCTTTTTATAAAATATGCTCTGTTGTTAATTATAATGTTTTTACGGTTGATTAGATAGTATGGCCGCATTGTAGGTACAAGAAAGAGATGCACTACCATTATCATACGTTTCAGCGCTATTAATCTAAAACTAACCTGTCCTGTTAATTTTAGATCAGTACGCAAAAAGTGGTTTTGGCTATTTATCCTCTCTGGATTTCTGTCTTTTCAGGTTGACTGCTTTTTCTCTCTAAACCATTTGTACCTTTCCATAATAAAAAAATGGATGTGGCTAGCACATCCATTTTTTATTCAACATCGTATCCTTGATCATCAATCGTCTCTTTAATTTTATCTAAGTCCACTCTGTTTAAATCATACTGTACTTCAACTTTTCCACTTTCTAGAGCTACTTTTACGCTCTCCACTCCCGGCAATTCGCCAACGCTCCCCTCAATCGCTTTCACACAATGGCCGCATGACATTCCGCTTACTTTTAATGTGATATTATTCATAAATTTCCCTCCATTATTATTTTTTCATTAATTTTTGTACGGTAACTAATACTTCGTCAAGAACTTCGAAATCGCCTTCCTGAATTCTTTCAACAACGCAACTCTTCATGTGTCCTTCTAAAAGAATTTTCGCCACACTGTTTAACGCTGACTGTGTAGCTGATATTTGTGTAATGACGTCATCACAATACGTATCCTTTTCAATCAAACCTTTAATACCACGGATTTGCCCTTCAATCCGGTTTAAACGGGTCGTTAAATTCTTTTTCACCTTATCAGAATGATGGCTTTTTCGCTCAGAATGATTGAAATCACCATGATCAGCTTCGAAAAGCTCTTCGTATTCACTATTCATTAACATTCCTCCCCCTCTCCCTTCATTGTACATTACCCCCCTACCGTATGTAAAGAGAGAGTTCGAAAGATGATCTACTATTTTCTTGGTTTGTAGAAAAACGAACGAATTTATCACCTTCACAGATGATTTGTTTTAAACTGAGACTAGCGCAGCTAAAATGGGGAATCTAAAAGCAAATAAGGTGTCAATTTGCATTGTTTTCTGTTGAATAAGCCTCCATTTTTATCAGACTTTCCTCTTCTAAAAGGTGGATTTTTTAAAAACAAACTTTATACTATTAGCTTAACGTATACTTTTGAAGAATGCGGTCTCCCACTTTATTTTTGTCCGGACTCATGGATTTACTAAAAACTCATTTAAAGAAAAGGCATTCCATTTGAGTCTTGATGCTCGAATTAGTTAGTGTTACAACCATTGCTCAGTAAATTGGATGAAAAGTATCATTTCATGTGAAGTTATTTTAGGACCGTATAACAGCATTGTGCCGATAGAAAAGAATAACACGCCAATGTGAACGAGGGAACAGGAGGATTGGATGTATAAAATATTAATTGTTGAAGATGAAATAAATATCTCCCATACATTGAAAAGTCATCTTGAAAAGTATGGTTATCAATGCCGGCTTGTAGTAGATTTTGAAAAAGTATTTGAGCTGTTTCAGGATTTCCAGCCGCATCTTGTCATAATGGACATTAATCTCCCTGCTTTTGATGGCTATTATTGGTCCCGTAAAATAAGACGGGTATCAAATTGCCCCATCATGATTCTCTCTGCTCGTATAAGTGAACTAGATCAAGTGTATGGTATTGAAAATGGGGCAGATGACTTTATTACAAAACCTTTTTTAATGAACGTAATACTTGCAAAAATAAATGGACAAATTCGCCGTATATATGGTGAGTATGCAAAGGATTCACAAACCCGGATTTTAAAGAAAGGGAATACAACTTTAAACCTGGATACTGTTCGATTGTCTACACGTGAAAAAGAGGTGTTATTGACAGTAAAGGAACTCCAGCTATGTGCCCTGCTTTTAGAAGCATGCCCGAATGTAGTGGCAAGACAGCAGCTACTTACGGCTATTTGGGATGATGAGACGTTTGTTGAGGAAAATACACTTACGGTTAATATCGTAAGATTGCGAAAGAAATTAGAGGCGATTCATTCCTCATTAGAAATTATAACAATCCGAGGAATTGGCTATCAATTAACGGAGAAAAGTGTATGAAACTCTTTTTACGGGACCATTTCAGCTTTATTATCCTTTATATCATTACATTTATTAGCTTGCCAATTGTCATCCATCGACTAGATGGCATGGAAAATCATTATCCCTATTTTATATTTTTAGCCATCACTCTGCTGGTTATTTTCCTTTTCTTTCGTTATATACGCCGCAAGAAAATGTATGCAAGTGTCAAAGGAAGGAGCCTGGAGACAGGGGACTTTCTCATTCATCAGCCAGTTGCTCCAATTGAAAAAGCATATGCAGCTCAATTGCAATCAATTCAGTCTTTTCTTCTTTCAAAAGACGATAGTTACAGGGATTTCTTACAAGAACAGCAATTGATGATTTCTCATGCTGTTCATCAAATGAAAACCCCCCTCTCTGTCATTCAGCTACTTATACAATCTAATCAGTTTGAAGAGCCAAGTGTACTACTAGAGTGGCAGAAAGTTAAAACGGAATGCAACAAGTTGAATTTTTCTTTAAATCAATTATTGACGTATAGTCGCTCTACAAAACTATTGGCGGATCTAAAAATAGAATCAATTTCATTAAAGAGTGTTGTACAGGAAGTTATTAATGATTTAAAAGACTATTTTATTGAAAAAGAAATATATCCTAAAAGTACCATTGGAGAAAATATAGTGATCTATTCAGATCGCAAATGGCTAAAAGTCGTTATTTACCAGCTGTTAAGTAATGCAATTAAATATGGGGAGAAACAGTCTTCCGTTATCATTCTTTATGAAAATGAACAATTATACATCAAAAACAAAGGGGAAACGATACCTGAAAGTGAAATCAAACGCGTTTTTGAATTATTTTATACAGGCACTAAAGGACGTACTAAGGGTGAAGCAACCGGCATTGGGCTTTACTTAGTGAAGAAGATTTTATCTACCTTAAGCCATCCATACACATTGTCTTCTATTAATCATGAAACAACGTTTGCCATTGACTTTTCTGGAAGAGTAGAAACGGCTGCCAAATGAGGCAGCCATTTTGAATGTGACGTTTTTGTCATATTGCTGTCACGTTCAGAGATTTTAGGGAACAGAAAGGTTTGTCTATACTAAAAGCAAAGAAAGACGCAAGGGAGCGAAAAGCTAATGGCAGATACTATTTTACATGTAAAACAACTTCAGAAGGAATATACAGGGGAAATCACATATAAAGCCTTAAAAGGCATTGACTTTGATTTAAAGGAGAGGGAATTTGTTGCGGTAATGGGACCATCCGGCAGTGGGAAAACAACATTCCTTAACTGCATTTCAACCATCGATCGTCCTACAAGCGGCTTCATTACAGTCCGCTCAAAAAATCCATATGAATTAAATGATGATGAACTAGCGAAGTTTCGCCGCAAGGAATTAGGCTTTGTTTTTCAGGATTTTAACCTTGTTCATACGTTAACAGTAGAAGAAAATATTTTATTGCCATTGACACTTGATTCTGTAAATGAGAAAGAAATGAGAAAACGCTTAGCAAGAATTGTAGACTTTTTAGGTATTGAGGAGATAGTAAAGAAACGCACATTTGAAATTTCAGGTGGACAGAAACAACGTGTGGCCATTGCAAGAGCAGTTATTCATGAACCCGGCTTATTGTTAGCGGATGAGCCGACTGGAAACTTGGACTCTAAATCGGTAAATAGCGTTATGACATTGTTTGAATCGATTAACCATGTGTTTCACACAGCTATTTTGATGGTGACGCATGATGCCTATGTCGCTAGTTTTGCGCAGCGTGTCATCTTTATAAAAGACGGTATTCTTTATAATAAGATACACCGAGGTGAAAACAAGCAGCAGTTTTATCAAGAAATTATGGACACACTCACGTTTTTGGGCGGTGGTCAGCATGAGTTTTAATCATATTGTCGTTCAAAACATTTTACGTGATAAATCCACATATATTTCCTACTTTTTAAGCAGTGTATTCTCTATTTTGGTCTTTTTCTTATTTTCAACTACAGCTTTTCATCCAATGATGACGAAAATTGATCATACGAGTACACTTGGACTGACAATGATGCTCGCTAGCTTTTTTATTTATATTTTTTCATTTGTCTTTATTATTTATTCGCTGTTTGCTTTTTTGAAAAAGAAAACAAAAAATCTTAGCGTATTTATGATTACCGGTGCATCCACGAAGCAAATCAGCAAAATGATTTTCAGAGAAAATATGCTCATTGCCGGTGCAGCGATCGTAACAGCCATTGCAGTTGGACTTATCGTTGCTCCCTTATTTTTAATGGTAGCCAAAAGGGTGTTGCGTGCGGATAGCTTTGGTATGTATGTACCATTACAGTCCATCGCATTAACGGTTGTCTTATTTACTATATTATTCTTTATTGTTTCTAAATTGATGACGCGCTTTATCAACAAAGAAGAAATGGTCCAGCTGTTAAAAGCAGATATAACACAGGAAAAGCTAATTGCACCGGCACCATTGAAACTGTTGCTATCTCTTATGGTGAGTGGATTTTTATTCCTTTCAATTATAAAGGAAATGAATTGGATAAAGTCTTTTGAAACCATTTGGTATATGAGCTTATTTGCCAGTTTGCTATTATCCATTTATCTCCTTATTACTCAAGGAACACTATTGATTATTCGCCTATTACAGAGACGGCCAGCGTACCTTCGAAAAACAAATATGCTTTTTATTTCTAATTTAAAAGCTAAAGAGCGTTCTCATGCACATATCATTTACTTATTAACCGTATTACTATTAGGTGTTTTTGTATGTACGAGCGTTCTATATAGCTCCTATTATAATGTGAAGGAAAAGACAGAAGTGCTATATCCTTATAGTGTCCAATATACTTCACTTCCTGCCAATAAGTCAGGAGCTGAGCAAGAAGATATTGCGTTTATTGAAGCGACATTAGATAAAGCAGGTACGTATGATGTCTATTATTCGGCATTTAAAACCGATGAAGATCGCCGGATTGCCTTTATGTCCGTTTCAAATTACAATGCGCTTGGCCAGCATAAGGCGATCACACTAAGTGACAATGAGTATTACGTTGCAGCTGGACATGAAGGCGTACTGCCCAATCGAGAAGCTATTCATGATTACCCGCTTGGAAAGCTTGAGTATGTAGGTTTGGAAGAACAAAATATTTTATCAACGGGCTTACAAAATGTGTATTATATCGTACCCGATAAGGTTTACGAAACAATCGATTATCCAGTCTATAAAGTATTTGCCTATGAACTGGAAGATTGGGTAGAAAAGATCGATGTTGCTGAAACCATTTCATCAGAAGTTCCTACAGATCCCAATGTTCGCTTGGTGGCTTCTAAAATTGAGTTATATGATGCGGAGAAGTTTGTGAAAAGCATCATGTTTTTTATCGGTTTTATGCTCAGTCTGATCTTTTTGAGTGCGGCAATGAGCATTCTTTACTTCTACTTACAAACGTCACTTGAAGGAGAAAAGAAAAAATATGAAGGCATTCGAAAAATTGGCCTTTCTTTTAAGGAACTAGCTTCTGTCGTAACAAAAGAATTAGCAGCTTTAATTTTTATTCCATTTACAGTGGCAGCTATTATTTTATTTGCAGGGATGTTTGGCATGCGAAACTATATTTCACCGACATTTTATCAAATGACAGCGATCGGTGTAGGTATATTTTTATTGCTGTTCATTATAAGCTTTTTTACTATTCGACGGGGTTATTTAAATAAACTTGTGAATTGATCATGCTCGGTTTTGCCCAACAAAAGAACCATGAGAATAATGTTTTTTTCTTCCCCAGTTCTTTCAAACTGAATTTAAATGGGTGTATGTAAAAATCTATGCTCTTCATTGAAATTAAGAAACCGTAAACATGAAAACCATTCATTTTTATCTATATTTAGTTGTCTAGTCATTTCTATGTTGGTTGGTTTGGGTAAAACAGATAGTATGTTTGAAAAAGATCATTATTTGCAAATTTAAATTGCCTAAAGAGCTTAAAAAGAACTTTTATCTACAATAAATAGAACTTATAACGATTAAGTTTCACTCTTGTTAATAAAAGAGAGGATGTCCCCAACTTGTTGGAGCATCCTCTTTTTTGATCACTTGTTTTTTACTTATTTGTATTTAATTAAGTAGTACTTCTTTTTGCCACGACGAATGATTGTAAATTCGCCTTCCATTTTATCCTCTTCCGATAAAACATAGGCTGTGTCTGTTACTTTGTCGCCATTAATAGAAACCGCACCATTTTGGACATCTTCCCGCGCTTGGCGCTTCGACGAAGAAATACCAGCAGCGACAAGCAAGTCTACAAGACCTATTTCCTCTTCGCTTGCCTGTTCAAATGATGGCACATCTTTAAATCCTTGTTTAATTTCTGAAGCTGTTAAGCTTCTGACATCTCCGCTAAATAGAGCATCTGTAATTTTCTGCGCTTGCTCCAGTGCTTCGCCGCCGTGAATTAAACGAGTCATTTCTTCAGCCAGTGCCTTTTGAGCTTTACGCAAATGCGGCTCTTCCTGTACTGCTGTTTCAAGCTCTTCAATTTCTGCAGGGCTTAAAAACGTGAATATTTTCAAGTATTTAACAACATCTGCATCGGCTGTATTAATCCAGAACTGGTAAAACTCATAAGGTGTTGTTTTTTCGGGATCAAGCCAGATGGCTCCGCTTTCTGTTTTGCCAAACTTCGTACCATCTGCTTTTGTAACGAGCGGGATTGTCAAACCGTACGCCTTCTCGCCTTCTGGTTTCATTTTGCGGATTAGCTCCAGCCCGGTTGTAATGTTTCCCCATTGGTCACTGCCGCCAATTTGCATTTTACAATTATGATCTTCATATAAATGCAGGAAGTCCATTGCTTGCAAAATCGTATACGTAAATTCCGTGAAGGAAATACCAGTATCCAGTCGGGACGCTATAGTATCTTTTGCAAGCATGTAATTGACGCCAATATGCTTTCCGAAATCGCGTAAAAATGTCACGATATCCATAGAACCAGCCCAGTCATAGTTGTTCACAAGCTCGGCTCCGTTTTCTCCATCAAAGTTAAAAATCTTCTCTAACTGCTTTTTAATGCAGGACACGTTATGCTGGACCATCTCAAGCGTCTGCAGCTTCCTCTCTTCTTTTTTACCGCTTGGATCTCCAATTAATCCCGTTGCTCCTCCCACAAGAACAATCGGGCGATGTCCATTATTTTGGAAACGACGCAGCGTTAAAAATGGCAGCAAATGGCCAATATGCATGCTGTCTGCTGTTGGATCTACTCCGCAGTAAAGTGAAATTTTCTCTTTTTCTAACAGTTCTTTAATTCCTTCTTCATCTGTTTGTTGATAAATAATCCCTCTCCATTGCAATTCTTCCAATAGATTCATCTCTTATCTTCCCTTCTTTTCTATATTTTCACAAAATAAAAACGCCCCTGCAGTTACTGCAGGGACGCTATTAAGCGCGGTACCACCCAAGCTTGAGAAGATGATCTTCTCCACTCATTTAGATAACGGTTGTTCCGTTTGCTGCTACTGATCTGGTAAACACGTTTCACAGCAAAAGCTCCAGGAGGTAATTCATTCAACTATTTGTACCGGTTTCCACCAACCACCGGCTCTCTTTTAACAGGGATAGCGAACTACTTAATCCTTTCATGGCTTAAATATGTAAATGTATACGTTATATTTAAACAAAGCGTTATAGAAAAGTCAAACCCAATTTAAGAAAAGTTGATCTCCCACTGGATGGTTGATTTTGTTGAAGTCGCCGAATACAGTGAACACTTCCTATAAAAAACTTTATTTATCTTTAACAGAATCCAAGAAAAAACCGGTTTTAAAGCGTTAGAAAAGTCGCTTCAAACCGGTTAGATCCTTCTTATTAATCTTCCATTGTTGACAAATCACCTGTAGGAAGATCAAGCTCCCAAGCTTTTAAAACACGGCGCATGATTTTTCCGCTGCGTGTTTTTGGCAGCTTGTCACGAAACTCAATTTCACGCGGTGCCGCATGAGCAGCAAGTCCCGTCTTAACGAACTGACGGATTTCTTCTTTCAGTTCATCTGTTGGCTCGTATCCTTCTTGAAGAGCAACAAATGCTTTGATAATTTCTCCACGAACAGGGTCTGGCTTACCGATAACACCTGCTTCGGTCACAGCCGGGTGTTCAATCAGCTTGCTTTCTACTTCAAACGGTCCGACCCGCTCACCAGCTGTCATAATTACATCATCCACACGACCCTGGAACCAGAAATAGCCATCTTCATCCATGTAAGCAGAGTCTCCGGATACATACCAATCGCCCGGCATAAAGTAAGATTCATATTTTTCCGGGTTATTCCAAATAGCAACCATCATAGATGGCCAGCCCTTTTTGATAGCCAAGTTGCCCATGCGGTTTGGCGGCAATTCATTTCCTTGATCGTCAACAATTGCGGCCTTTACCCCTGGAACTGGCTTACCCATCGATCCAGGGCGAATGTCCATGGATGGGTAGTTACAAATTACGAGAGCACCTGTTTCCGTCATCCACCATGTATCATGAATACGGCGGTCAAATACTTTGGCTCCCCAGCGAATAACTTCTGGATTGAGCGGCTCTCCCACACTGACAATGTGGCGAAGAGAACTTAAGTCAAACTTCTTCACAACCTCATCTCCGGCTCCCATCAGCATGCGAAACGCAGTTGGAGCGCTGTACCAGACAGTAATCTTATAATCTTCAATGGTTTGGTACCAAGTTTCCGGTTTGAAACGACCTCCGACAATAACGTTCGTTGTGCCTGTAAGCCATGGCCCGAAAATCCCATAAGATGTTCCAGTTACCCAGCCTGGATCAGCTGTGCACCAATATACGTCATCCTCTTGCAAATCAAGTACCCATTTAGCTGTCATGTACTGCTGAACCATCGCTCGATGAACATGCAAGACGCCTTTCGGCTTACCTGTTGAGCCAGAAGTATAGTGGAGAATCATGCCATCATCTAAATTCATCCATTCAATATCGAATGAGGCGTCTGCTTCTTTCATTTTGGCGTTAAAATCCACATATTTATCTCCAGTCGGCACACTGTCACCGACGATAAAGATCTTTTCTAAGGCTGGTAGATCATTAATAGGCACACGATCAAGCAAGTCTGGAGTCGTAACGAGCACCTTTGCGCTGCTGTCCTCCAAACGGTCGCGAACAGCCCCTTCCATGAAGGCTTCAAAAAGCGGACCGACAATCGCTCCAGCTTTAATGGTTCCAAGTACGGTAAAATAGAGCTCTGGTGAACGCGGCATGAACACGAAGACCCGGTCTCCCTTTTCTACTCCGCCTGCTGTCTTTAAGACGTTGGCTGCCTTGTTCGTATATTCTTTCATTTCTTCAAATGTATATTTTTCATCTCTATCCGCGTCTCTGTAATAGAGAGCAATTTTTTGTTTAAGGCCGGATTCCGCATGACGGTCAATTGCCTCGTAAGCAATATTGATTTTACCGGTTTCAGACCAGGAAAAATGTTTCTCAGCATCTTTCCAGTTAAATGAAGCATATAATTCATCGTAATCTTTTAAATTATAATTTCCCTCTTTTACTGTCAACGTTTCCAATTTCATATAACCGCTCCCCCCTATGTAAGAATTCAGTCTCTATTATAACTCAAATTCCCATTTTTCACAATTTTGAAACAACCATTTAGTCTATGTCTCTACTTACCTATTGCAGCCAACAAAGAATTGCGAAAATTTAGTGAAAACGCTTTATAAGTGGGAAATTCAGGTATAATACAAGTATGGAATGATGAAGGCGGTGACTTAATGGAGCATAAAAAAGAGTATCATTCGCAAGAAGTGGAAACGTCAAAAGGGACTATTATTATCGAAGGCCCGGTTTCTGCAGAAGCTCTAGCTAATATGACATTTCATGAAGGGCTGACCGCTTTTCGACAGCCTGCACAGCAGCATCAGGCGCTCGTAGAAATTGCCGATCTTCCTGAAGGGCGCATTATTATTGCTCGCAGCGGTCATGTGATCATCGGCTACGTAACCTATCTCTACCCCGATCCTCTGGAAAGATGGTCAGAAGCCAATCTTGATAATTTAATTGAGCTTGGAGCAGTAGAGGTTGCTCCTCCTTACCGTGGCACTCAGCTTGGCAAAAGCATGATTAAGCTCTCCATGCTGGATGAAATGATGGAACATTATATTATCATTACTACTGAATACTATTGGCATTGGGATCTAAAGGGGACCGGTCTAAACGTATGGGAATACAGAAAGATCATGGAGAAAATGATGAATGCCGGCGGCTTGGTATGGTATGCAACCGATGATCCAGAGATCAGTTCCCATCCGGCAAATTGTCTAATGGTGCGCATCGGCAAACATGTGGACCAAACATCGATTGAAAAGTTTGATCAAGTGCGCTTTATGAATCGCTTTATGTATTAACAAAGGGGGATGACTAAATGATCGTGGAGCAAATTATGCAGCAAGAAGTACATACACTGTCACCGAATGACAAGATCGGTACGGCGTTGCAGTTGTTCAGAGATAAAAAAATCCGCCACGTGCCGATTATAGATGAAACAGGAGAACTTGTGGGTATTGTAGCAGATCGTGATGTCAAAGATTCCACACCTTCTATTTTACAGAAAGATTTAAGCGACGAAGAACTGAACAAGCCGCTCTCTCTAATTATGCAACGAAATGTCGTTACCGGACATCCGCTTGATTTTGTAGAAGATGTCGCTGCTGTCTTCTATGAGCATAGCATTGGCTGCATGCCTATTGTCCAAGGAGGGAACATCGTTGGCATCGTAACCGAAACAGACGTACTTCATACATTTGTTGAATTGACCGGTGCCAATCAGCCTGGCTCGCGCATCGAGGTCAAATTGCCGAATAGACCCGGTGAATTATTTGATGTCGTCAGCATCCTGAATAAACGGCGGGCGAATATTCACAGTGTTCTCGTATATCCGGATAAGGAAGATGAAGATTCGAAAATTGTTGTTTTCCGCGTGCGAATGATGAACCCGACCGGAGTGATTGATGATTTAAAACAGGAAGGGCATACTGTGTTGTGGCCAAATATGCCAGGCATGTCTTCATGAAAAAAGAGGCAGTATTCGTCTATTCGGATCAGCTTCTTTCTTACAAATTTTCCGAAAATCATCCTTTCAATCAATTCCGGCTCACATTAACTATCGATTTGTTAAAAAAAATGAATAGAATTCAAGAAAGTGATATAATTCCTCCTCGTGTAGCATCAAAGGAAGAATTGCAGCTTATCCATGATATTGCTTACGTTGAAGCTGTCCAACAAGCAGGCAATGGCGAGCTGCCCCTTGATATTGCAGAAGGCTATGGACTAGGTACAGAGGATACACCAATGTTTAAAGGCATGCATGAAGCAAGCGCCCTGCTTGTCGGCGGCACATTAACAGCCGCTGATTGGGTAATGCAAGAGAAAGCAGCACACGCCCTGCACTTAGGGGGAGGCCTTCATCATGGTTTTCGCGGGAAAGCGTCAGGCTTCTGCATCTACAATGACAGTTCAGTAGCCATTAAATATTTACAAGAAAAGTATCAGGCACGGGTCTTATATATCGATACAGATGCTCACCACGGCGATGGGGTACAATGGTCTTTTTATGACGACCCTGATGTATGCACGTTATCTATTCATGAAACCGGCCGATACCTTTTCCCTGGAACTGGAAATATTAATGAACGGGGTCAAGGAAAGGGATATGGTTTTTCTTTTAATCTTCCTCTAGATGCTTTTACTGAGGACGACTCATGGCTTGAGGCGTATGAAACCTCCATATGGGAAGTTGCGGACTTTTTTAAACCTGATGTCATCTTAACGCAAAATGGGGTAGATGCTCATTTTTATGATCCACTTACCCATCTATCTACTACGATGAATGTTTATCGGCGAATTCCTGAGATTGCTCATCAGGTCGCCCACCGTTATTGTGATGGGCGTTGGATTGCTGTTGGCGGTGGCGGATACGACATCTGGCGAGTTGTTCCACGGGCCTGGGCTTACATTTGGCTCGCCATGACTAACCATTCAAATGTATCCGGTGCACTCCCTAAAGAATGGATTGAGAAATGGCAGTCCAAATCACCTGTCCAGCTCCCCACTCAGTGGGACGATCCTCCAGGTTTATATCCAGCGATTCCGCGAAAACCGGAGATCGAGGAGAAAAACCGTTTAACCTTGGAAAAAATGCTCTATCCTCTTCGTCAGTTAAAAAAATAGGCTCTGTTATGCTTGATTGTTGATTTTCGCTGCAAGCGATGAGTAGAAAAAATAACATTCATCTTTAACGGAGCCAAAGAATAAAAAAGCGGCCCGATGATGGGCCGCTTCAGACTGTAGACAAACTCAATGAAATTCTAGAGTTTGTCTACAGTCCTTTTTATTTTGCTTGTGAATGGGAGCTGTTGATTTCCATTCCAGGCGCTTCGCTTTCCGCGGGGCGGGCGGTGAGCCTCCTCGCCGCGAAAGCGCCTGCGGGGTCTCACCTGTCCCGCTGATCCCGCAGGAGTCTTTGCGCCATCCATTTCAATCAACAGGGGTTACAAAGTTAGAGTAGCCGTACAACCATACCTGTTTTAAAATAAATAGATCAAACGCTTGAGGCGAGAAAGATGCTTTCGAAAAACAATCCAATCCAACGGAATCAAATAGAAATGATCGCTCTAGACCAGCTTGTACCAGAGAATCACCTGGTCCGTAAAATGGAGGCAGCGATGGATTTCTCTTTTATTTATGACTTGGTGGAAGGATTGTATGCGGAAGTGGCCGCCCAAGCATTGATCCAATTATTTTAATTAAACTAACATTTATCCAATATGCCTTTGGCATTCGATCCATGCGCAAGACGATCGAGGAAGTGGAAACGAATATGGCCTACCGCTGGTTTCTCGGTTATGGATTCCATGATAAAGTGCCGCATTTCTCTACCTTCGGTAAGAACTACGAGCGTCGCTTTAAAGATACCGACCTGTTTGAACAGATCTTCTATCGTATCTTAAAAATAGCTGCCGAGAAAAAGCTCATTAGTGCGGAGCACGTTTTTGTGGATTCCACTCATGTAAAAGCTAGCGCGAATAAGCGTAAATTTGAAAAGAAAATGGTTCGCAAAGAAACACGCGCGTATCAGGAACGCCTCCAAAAAGAGATTAATCAGGACCGAGAGGATCATGGAAAAAAGCCGTTCCCGCCAGATAAGTTCGATAAAGAAGAAACGAAAGAAATCAAGGAAAGTACAACCGATCCGGACAGTGGCTACTACGTTAAAGACGAACGAACCAAACAATTTGCCTATTCCTTTCACGCGGCCGCAGACCGTAAGGGATTCGTAATTGGCACAATGGTCACACCAGGCAACACACATGACAGCCAGATCTTAGAGCCGTTAATGGAGAAAGTGATAGAAAAGGTAGGAAAACCTAAAGCTGTTGGTGCAGATGGAGCTTACAAAACACCTGCCATTGCCAGTTATTTAATGGGAAACGGCATGACACCTGCTTTGCCTTATACACGGCCGCGCACAAAAGAGGGCTTCTTCAGAAAGCATGACTATGTGTACGATGAACATTTTGACTGTTACCTTTGTCCGGCAGGGGAAGTATTGAATTACTCAACGACGAATAAGGAAGGC
This sequence comes from Bacillus sp. PK3_68, assembly GCF_003600835.1. Lineage (NCBI taxonomy): Bacteria > Bacillati > Bacillota > Bacilli > Caryophanales > Bacillaceae > Bacillus > Bacillus sp. PK3_68. Next base: position 1,560,811 of record NZ_NQYC01000001.1, read on the forward strand.
TATCGTGAATACAGATCACCCAAACAGGTTTGTACCTCCTGCCCTTTTTTAGCTAAATGCACGGAAAGCAGAGATCATCAAAAAGTGGTGACACGCCATATTTGGCAGAAATATATGGAAGAGGCCGACCATCTTCGCCACCACGAAGAAGTTAAAGCGATTTATGCGGAGCGAAAAGAAACGATTGAGCGTGTATTCGCAGATGCAAAAGAAAAGCATGGCATGCGTTGGACAACGTTAAGGGGACTTAAAAAATTGTCGATGCAAGCGATGCTTACTTTCGCTGCCATGAATCTCAAGAAAATGGCCAGCTGGACTTGGCGAGAACCAGAAATGGCTTAAATGATGACCTCGGAGAGGTCTATCTTTCTCTCGAATGGCTTTAAAACTACCGAAAAATCAAAAGGGGTTCGGAATAAGACTATTCCGAACCCCTTTTGTCGACAAACTGAAGCGGCCCGATGATGGGCCGCTTTTTTATTCTTTGTATGCCGGGTCAGAAATCACAATTTGCACCCGACGGTTTTTTTGCATATTGCCTTCATTTATATTCGGCACAAGCGGCCGTGTATCACCGTAACCTACGGCGATGAACCGCTCAGGATCAAGACCGCTGTTATCTATAAAGAAGCGAATAACACTGCTTGCTCGTGCACTGGAAAGCTCCCAGTTAGATGGATAAATAGAATTTTTAATAGGTCTATTATCCGTATGTCCTTCCACTTTCACAAGATTAGGAATGGTTTTTAGCAGCTTCCCTGTCTTTTCTAGAAAAGGATAAGCCTCTTGCAGAATAACAGCATCTCCCGTGCCAAACACGATCTGTTCTTGTAAAACAAGCACTACACCACGTTCATTTCTAATGGCTGCAGCCGTGTCTTCAAGCCCATTCTCCTTGAGGTACTTCTGAACTTCCTTTGCAAGCTCATCAAGTGACTGTTCATTCCGATCTGCTTCTTCCTTGTTCATTTTTTCTGAAGGATATTCCCCAGGAACAATGGAATCATTCGTTTGGAAAATTCCCTGCGCATTAAATGACTGTGCGATTGTTTTAAACTTAATCATATCAATTTGCGACATAGAAAAAAGCAAAATAAAGAATACGAGAACGAGCGTAACAAGATCAGAAAACGTCACCATCCATTTTGGTGCTCCTTTTTGCTCTGGTTTGCGGGAAGGACGGCGACGGCTGATCATAACTCCGCCGCCTCATTTGCAGTGATCGTCTCCGTCACACTTCTTTTGCTGTCAGATGAAAAAGCAAGCAGCTTTTCCCGAAGAATTTTTGGATTTTGCCCTGTTTGAACCCCTACTACGCCTTCAATAACAATCTCCCGGAAAAACACCTCTTGTTCTGTTTTCAGCTCTAATTTTGCAGCCATCGGCAAGAAAACAAGGTTGGCAAGCAGGGAACCATAGAATGTGGTTAACAGAGCTACTGCCATATTAGGCCCCAATGAAGTGGGATCATCTAGATTTTTCAACATGAGAACAAGCCCGACCAACGTTCCGATCATTCCCCAAGCTGGTGCGTATTCTCCTGCTTTTTCAAGGATGCTTCTCTTTTTTCTATGGCGTTCCTCCAAAGCAGTAATTTCAGCGCTCATAATATCCACTAGCATATCCTGTTCGATCCCATCAATCGCTAGCAGCATACCTTTCTTAAGAAACTTATCATTTTCCTGTTCCAACCCTTTTTCCAGTGTTAACAAACCCTCGCGCCTAGCTTTTTCAGATAATGCGACGAATCTTTCAATGAGGGCTTCCAGATTCATTTCCTCTTCTCGAAACGCCTGTCTTATGATCGTAAAGATATGCTTGATCTCGCTAAATGGAAAGTTGATTAGCAAGCCCGCCGTGATCCCCCAAAGACAATTAGAATAGACGGCAAGTGGATAAATGAAGCAAACCCCTCCGCGCCACCGCTCGTCAAAACGGCGAAAGCCAGCAGGACAAAACCTGCAACAATGCCAATCGGTGTCAATGCATCGAATTTTTTCATCTTTCCTCCCTCTCTTCTGTCTCAGAAACAGTCTCTATCTCTACTATCGGAGGAAATTTTACTTTGTTGACCCTCTTTCTTCAATACGATGCGGCAACACGACAATCGGACTTTCCACTTCTTCTTTATTCATATACTTTGTCAATAGCCTCATAGCAACTGCTCCAATATCATATAGCGGCTGCACTACGGACGTCAGTTGCGGCCGAACCATTAAAGCCAGTTTGGTGCTTTCAAAACTAATGACTTCCAGTTCTTCAGGAATCTTCACGCCGCTATCTTGTGCACCATGAATGATACCTAGAGCCATTTCGTCTCCATTTGCAAAGACAGCCGTCGGCTTCACAGAAGCTGTTTCTAATCGATGCCACGCTTCTATCCCAGCCTCATAAGTATAATCCCCATCGATAACTAACTCATCAGCCACCGGTAGACCTGCAGCAGCAAGTCCCTCTTTATATCCGCGCATTACATATTGGCTGATTGTGTCATCCAATGGACCATCGATGAATGCGATATGTTTATGACCTTTTTCTGTTAACGAATGAATGACATCTACAGCTGCTTCTTGGTAATCAATATTGACAGATGGAATTTCCCCTGTCGGTTCTAAAGAACCTGCAAGCACGACTGGAACCGGAGAACGCTTAAACTCCTCTACATGCTCCTCTGTAATCCGGCCGCCCATAAATACAAGCCCGTCCACCTGCTTACCAAGCATTGTATGAATTAAATGAATTTCCTTATCTTTGTTTTGGTCGGAATTACTTAAGATAATATTGTATTTATACATTGTGGCAATATCTTCAATTCCTCTTGCAAGCTCTGCATAAAAAATATTTGAAATATCCGGGATAATAACACCCACTGTTGTTGTTTTCTTGCTGGCCAATCCGCGAGCTACAGCATTCGGGCGATAGCCAAGCCGTTCAATTACTTCCAATACTTTTTTTCGTGTAGCTGGCTTCACGTTTGGATTTCCGTTTACTACGCGGGAAACCGTAGCCATAGAAACACTTGCTTCTCGTGCTACATCGTAGATCGTTATATTCATTTTCATATCTTCTCCTTCGTATTAGCTTTTATCTCTATCTTAACAAAAAAAACTCCTGTGAATACACAGGAGTTACGCTTTTACAGGAATAGTTTGAAGAACTTCACGATAAAATTCATCAAATTGTTGCAAATTCATTTGCTGTGCAGAGTCAGAAAGGGCTACCGCCGGATCTGGATGCACCTCGGCCATTACTCCATCTGCTCCGATAGCAAGGGCTGCTTTTGCTGTTGGAATTAATAAATCACGACGTCCTGTCGAATGAGTAACATCTACGAAGACAGGCAAATGTGTTTCCTGTTTCAAGATCGGTACAGCTGAGATATCAAGGGTATTGCGTGTAGCACGCTCATATGTCCGAATGCCTCGTTCACAAAGTATAATCTGGTCATTCCCACGGGAAATGATGTATTCAGCGGCATTAATAAATTCTTCAATTGTAGCGGCAAGGCCGCGTTTTAGCAATACCGGTTTTTTCACACTACCAGCAGCTTTTAACAACTCAAAGTTTTGCATATTGCGGGCACCGATTTGAATGACATCAATGTAATCGCAAGCTACTTCAATGTCGGCTGGGTTAACAATCTCACTGACAACTCCGAGATCGTATTCATCCGCTACTCTTTTTAAAATTTTCAAACCTTCCAAGCCTAGTCCTTGGAAGTCATAAGGAGAAGTACGAGGTTTGAATGCTCCACCACGAATGAGCTTCAATCCTTTATCCTTAATAGCCTGTGCCACTTCTGCCACTTGTTCATAAGATTCTACAGCACACGGACCGAATACAAATGTAGGAGAGCCGTTGCCTACTTGTTCTCCACGAATCTCTACAATTGTGTCTTCCGGCTTCTTCTTACGGGAAACAAGAAGCGCTTTGCGGTGGTCATCTTGCTGCAATTCCAATCCTGCTTTAAAAATTTCTTTGAACAAATGTTCAATCGTTGAAGTTTCAAATGGTCCACTATTACTTTCAATAATCTTATTCAGCATCGCTCTTTCGCGGACAGGATCATAACGGTTAACGCCCTGCTTTTCTTTCACTCGCCCGATTTCCTGAACAAGTGTAGCTCGCTCGCTAATAAGGTTCAGGAGCTCCACATTTATCTCGTCAACACGTTGTCTCAACTGATCTAGTTCCTGGTTACTCACAATTATCATCCTTCCGCTTTAATATATTTATCTGCATTCTTTTCGTAATCCGCTGTTGCACTTTTCCAAATGCTTTTCTTTCGCCGGCTGAAAGAGCATAAGCAATTGAGATAATGTTTTTAATGTTAGGGATTATTATAAAACAAACATTCTGAAATGTCACGAATAATTTTCTTTAATTATTAGACGCTTTTAAGCGTTAAAGTAAAAAAGCGAATAAAATAGCTAAAAAAGTATTTTCATACCTTTTTAACCATTCTATCTTTCTTTCACTTTTTAGAGCTTACTTCTTCTAACTGTGCATGTGTGATTTTCCAATGAGACTCATGCCAGGAAGGCTGCCCATTTTCAAATAAGAACGCTTGCGGAGATTGATGAACAACATCATATTCTCCCGCTATGTAGTTAGATAGCTCTCTTGAATCTTGAACAGCCAAATAGTACCCTTTTTCTTCAGGGTGTTCATTTAAAAAAGCTTGGTACTCATTGAAGGCACCTGCACTCACCGGACAGGTGGTACTGTGCTTAAAGAAAAAGAAACGTTCATTTTCCTCAATCAACTTTTCAAAATCAGCAATCAACTCAATTTTTTTCACAATTGTCACCCTTCTATTTTAAAAATGTATAAATTTCGTTATCCAAAAGAAAAACAGCGGGCAAGCCGCTGTTTTATTTGTTATTTTTCTTGTTGTTTTGCTTGCCGCTGTTCGAGTTACCCTTATTTGAAAAATTATTGTTGTTTTTAACAGAGTTATTAGGCGCATTATGACCGCCCCCCTGTGCTTTCTCATCCACTCCTACATCGGTTGGATTCGCATAAACAGATGGAGAAGACTTCTCCGGTTCTGAAGAGCTGTTGGATGCGTTTGCTGAGTTAGATTGAGATTTAGAAGATGATCCATTGGTTCCACTTAGGCTTTTCTCTGTTTGATCAAACGCCTTTTTCGTTTCCTCCAACTTTTGGGAGACAGATTCTTTGACAGAGCTCGCCGTTTCTTTCGCTTTATCCATCATGTCACCTGTACTGCCGTTGCCTGAATCGGAACCATTGCCTGTTGGCATGATGGTTTTCACTTTATCCATTAATACACCGGATTGTTCTTGGACAGATTGAGACAATGTAGACGTTTTATCTTTAGCAGCAGTAGCAAGGTTCGTTCCTTTTTCTTTTGCCATTTCCGTCCAGCCGCTAGCCCGTTCCTTCAATGTTCCTGCTTGTGAGTTAAAGTCTTCACGCAGTTCTTTTCCGGATTTCGGAGCCATAAATAAAGCAGTAGCAGCACCAACTAGCCCGCCGACTAATGCACCAATTAAAAAATCTTTTGTATTCATTGTACCATCATCGTAGCTGTTTCCTGCCTCATAATTATCATACTTTACGTTCGGCTTTTTCATTTGTCCCATATAAATCTCTCCTTTTCTTTAATAATTAGGCTGACGAGTTACAGGTGAAGCAGAGTCTGGCGTAGATAGCTCTCCAGCATTCACCTTGCGCGGTCGCTCTTCTTTTCCGTCTTTAAACTTTTCAACGAGTTGTTTGACAATATTTCCCCACTGTACTGCTTGAGAAATCTTATATTGGTTTTTCTCCATTTGTGAGGCAACCGTTGTAGTGACTTTATTGATAGACTGGTTCAGGTTTTGCACAGTCGAACCTACATCTTTAACAGCGTATACTACTGTATTCAGCTGTTCTGTCTTATGCTGAACGTCTTCAGCAAGGGCATTAGTCTTATGTAGTAGTTCTGTTGTTTCGGCTGTAATCCCCTGCATTTGTCCTTCCAACCTATCTACTGTTCGGGAAAGACTGTCCAATGTTTTGTCAACCGATTTTAATGTTTTGGTTAAGCTCAAAACAAGGATTAAAAAAGCAATCGCTGCCACTGCAGCACTCAAATACAAAATAATTTCCATTCCGCAACACCTCCTGCAATTTCTTATATACTATACACTAAAGTTACCCCACAAATAAAAGGTTAAACACTGATAATTTCTCCTAAATGCTTATTTTCCCTTCTTATTTATTAAAAAAGCATGAAATGTTCACTGTTTAGCCACAGCTGCCTGAAAAGAAAACTGCCGGAGGATTCCCCCGGCAGCCGAAGAGAAAATGACAGCTGCCACCTTCTCATTATTGTTCATTCAAGTAATTTTCATACGCAGACTGAAACTTCTGAATATCTCCGGCTCCCATAAAAATTAGCACACTATCCTTATGTTTGAATAAAGAAGAAGTATCTCCTTCCTTCATCAAAACGGAGCCCGGAATTCTTTCTTGCAGATCTTCGATCGTCAACTGGCCCTGATGTTCACGGGCAGATCCGAAAATATCACACAAATATACTCCATCGGCTCCGCTGAGACTTTCCGCAAAGTCATCGAGAAAGGTTTGTGTTCTTGAGAAAGTATGCGGTTGAAAAATCACGACAATTTCTCTATCCTGATATTTCTGACGTGCAGCATTAATAGTTGCCTTTATCTCCGTCGGGTGATGTGCATAGTCATCAATTAGCACTTGTGTCCCAATGACTTTCTCAGAAAAACGCCGCTTCACACCTTCGAATGTGAGCAGTCTTTCTTTTACAATCTCCGTATCGATGGCCTCATAATGACAAAGCGCAATAACAGCAAGCGCATTTAAGATATTATGATCCCCGAACGTTGGAATTTTAAATGAAGCGTAAAACGTGTGACGCACAAAAACATCAAATGTCGTTCCGCTTGAATCATGTTGAACATTGCGCGCCTGAAAATCATTTTCTTCTGCAAAACCGTAAAAAACAACCGGTACTTTTGCATGGATGCCTTGCAGGTATTCATCATCCCCACATGCAAAAATTCCTTTTTTCACTTTTAAGGCCATTTCTTGAAAGGCAGAAAAAACATCTTCCACATCAGCAAAGTAATCTGGATGATCGAAATCAATGTTCGTCATAATGGCATAATCAGGATCATAGGACAAGAAATGGCGTCGATATTCACACGCCTCAAACGCGAAGTATTCCGCATCCTTCTCCCCTTTCCCTGTGCCATCTCCAATAAGAAAAGAAGTCGGCTTTGCCCCGCTAATCACATGGGCAAGTAAACCGGTTGTCGATGTTTTTCCATGGGCACCCGTTACCGCTATACTCGTAAAGCTTTGCATAAAATCTCCGAGAAAGCGATGATAACGAATAACAGGTATTTGCAATTCATTCGCCCGTTGAATTTCCTCATGTTCATCAGGAAATGCATTTCCTGCAATCACAGTCATGCCAGGCTGAATATTATCGGCCCGAAAGGACAGGATGGGAATGCCTGCATCCTCCAGTGCTTTTTGAGTAAAAAAGGATTTATCAACATCAGAACCTTGCACGGTTTCACCTCGGTCGTGAAGTACTTGTGCAAGGGCGCTCATTCCCGAGCCTTTAATTCCAACAAAGTGGTATGTTGTCATAATAGAACCTCCAGCATTCGTCTATCCGTAAGCATTATATGTATTTTAAGCCATTTTGCCCTTTTATAGACGACGGACAGTTAGCATTTTACATTGAAACATTATAACACTTTTTTGGGCGGATGACTATGCAGCGTTTTGTTCTCTAATTAAAAAAGGAGGACGCCTTGATAGCGACCCTCCACAAATTACCTTTCAAGGAAAAAATCAGTTGGCGTTCGACTCATGAAGAGCCTGCAGCTCTTCTTCTGTTAAAAGAACTTCCCGTGGTCTTCCGGCCCGCTGCCCGGAAACAAACCCTTGGGTTTCCATCATCTCAATCAACCGAGCAGCCCGATTATAGCCAATTTTGAAATGTCTTTGCAGAAGCGAAGTTGAAGCTCCTCCTTGTTGAACAACAAACTCGCATGCTTCCGGAAAAAGTTCATCCTCTGTTTCTGAAATGGCCGCTTTCTGCAAAAGCTCTTCTTGCTCAAACAAATAATTGGGTTCCTGTTCCTTTTGTACGTGCGCCACAATCGTATCAATTTCATCGTCGGATACAAACGTTCCCTGTAAGCGAACCGTCTCCGATGCCCCATTATTTAAGAAAAGCATATCACCGCGGCCAAGCAGTTTTTCTGCACCGCCTGCGTCGATAATTGTACGCGAATCTACTTGAGAGGACACAGAAAAAGCAATCCTTGTTGGAATATTCGCTTTGATCAATCCGGTAATAACATCAACGGAAGGACGCTGCGTCGCTACAATTAAATGAATGCCACACGCACGAGCTTTCTGAGCAATCCGGCAAATGGCTTCCTCTACATCTGCTGGTGACATCATCATCAAATCAGCTAACTCGTCAATAATAATAACGATATACGGCAAATGTTCACTTTTCCTGCCATGCTCTGCTGCTTTCTCATTATATTTGGTAATGTCACGGACACCCGAATGAACAAACAATTCATATCGCCGTTCCATTTCCTCCACTGCCCATTTCAAAGCAGCCGTAGCTGCTTTTACATCGGTAATGACAGGGCTCACTAAGTGAGGAATGCCATTATAAGGGGCCAATTCTACCATCTTTGGATCAATAAGCATTAACTTAAGTTCGTGCGGAGCTGCTTTGTATAAAAGGCTGACAAGAATCGAGTTGATACAGACACTTTTCCCCGATCCCGTCGCTCCGGCAATTAAACCGTGGGGCATTTTTTTCAAGTCCAACACGACCGGTTCCCCGGAAATATCAAGACCAAGAGCTGAAGTGAGTGGAGAAGAACTCTCTTTAAACGCCGGACTGGAAATAATTTCGCTAATTTGAACTGGACGACTTTCCTTATTCGGCACTTCAATTCCAATTACCTGTGTCCCCGGAATAGGTGCCTCAATTCGGATGTTACGCGCAGCAAGGCTCCGTTTAATATCATCTGTTAAATTGGTAATTTTACTTACCTTTACGCCCCGCTCCGGCTCGACTTCAAACCTCGTAACAGAAGGACCGACAGTCACGTTGACTACTGAAGCTTTTACATTGAAGTTTTTAAATGTTTCATTTAGAACTTCACTTTGACTCTCTACGAAATCTCCGCTTACTTCTTTTATAATAGGCGGGGATAAATACGTTTCATAAGGAAAGACGTAATAATCAGGTTCCTCATTGTCCATAGCCCCTTCTACACTTTCCTCCACAGCGACAGACGGCAGCAGGGTGCCTTCTGGTTCCTTTTCATAAGGCTGAACAGAGTTATCAAAGTCATTAGCTGGCTCTTCTACGGGTTTCTCAACCAACACCTGTGGCTCTTCTACGCGTTTTTTCCATAATTCACGATCCTGCTTTGACATAATAACATTGAACGGTGTTTGCCTTCTTTTGCGGCTTCTTTCTTCCGCTCGGGAAAAGTTTTTTTCCGCTGGCAGCTTTCCATCCGGATTTTCCGGAGGGGCTGGCTTTTCCTCCATGACCAACTCGAGATCAGACTCTTCCTTTAATAAAACAGAAGCTTCTTCTTCATACAGAGGCTCTACTGACATGACAGTGACTTCCTCTTTCACGGCGAAGGAGGATACCGCTTCTATATCAAATGCTTTTTTCTTTTCCTCAGGTTTAAATAAGAGCAGTGGTTCTTCTTTCGGTAATTTCGGCGAGGGCTCTTCTGCTTGAACAGAATCAGTCGGCTTGAATGCTATCTCTTCTTTCTTATCAATCACGACCTGTTGTACATCCACCCGTTCCTCATCAATCGCAGCTGGCAATTCTTCTTTTCCCTCTGGCTTCCTATCAATATCTTTTTTCATTTCTTCGCGTTTAAATAAAAGCCCGGGTTCTTCTTTCGGTAATTTCGACGAGGGCTCTTCTGTTTGAACAGAATCAGTCGGCTTGAATGCTATCTCTTCTTTCTTATCAATCACGACCTGTTGTACATCCACCCGTTCCTCGTCAATCGCAGCTGGCAATTCTTCTTTTCCCTCTGGCTTCCTATCAATATCTTTTTTCATTTCTTCGCGTTTAAATAAAAGCCCGGGTTCTTCTTTCGGTAATTTCGACGAGGGCTCTTCTGTTTGAACAGAATCAGTCGGCTTGAATGCTATCTCTTCTTTCTTATCAATCACGACCTGTTGTACATCCACCCGTTCCTCGTCAATCGCAGCTGGCAATTCTTCTCTTTCCTCCCGCTTTGTCACTGTTTCATTTTTACTTACAGGCCGTTTATGAAACCCGTATACGGGAGAAGGGATTTCTGTTGGTTTGAAAGGACCGGGAGACGGACGGTACGTCGTAGATGCCTTGACAGGCTGCTTGGAAGGAGCGGGCTCTTCTTGATGATAAGTATATTCCTGCTCCCGCCTATTATCTGAGAAATTCTGTTTTTCTAATTGCAATCGCCTCTCTCGTCGCGGCCGCTGTTGTACCTTCTCCTTTCTGGAAGGATACAACTCTCTGGAAGGATAGCGGTAAGCTATTTTGGTTTTCATCTCTTGTGTTTCTTGAGGACGTTCATGAAAAACAGGAGGGACCGGCAGCTCATCGGCTCGTTGTGAAGGCGTCTCCTCATATTTAGGCAGCTCAACCGGCTGTTCAAATTCTTCATCTATTTCTTCACGAAATAATCCCATTATTCTTTTGAAAAAACTCATTAAAATCACCTTTTCTTTTTAGAAAATCACTTCTTATTTTAACAGCTTTTACCGCTATGACGATAGCAAATAACAACATTTGAGACTTTTGCACCGAAAAGCCCAAAAAAGCTTGGAAACAGGTAGATGCTTCCAAGCTTTTTGGGGCTTTATTTATCTTTTTTTTCAACTGTCCGGTTTTTGGCCATAATGAAAATCGGCTCCAATTTTCCCTCTTCATAAATAAAAGAAAGTGCAGTGATTGGTACATGCCCCCCTGTAAAAAAGCTCATGGTCATCTGAGCAAGTACATCGTAACCCGTTTCATTGCGAATGTCTCCTATAATAAGTACATCCCCATGAGGAACAGATACTGTCATTTCTCCTTGTGCCTTTTCAGCCATATCTTTCAAAAACTTGTCATTCAAAATTCGGCTGGCATCATAGCCGTCATTTGTATTTAGAAAATAAAATATATTGCCGGCGACCTTATCTTGTTTGGTGTCCGTTCGCAAAGATCGTAAATTAAAGCGTGCCATCTCACGAATGCGTTCTTTCGTCCAGCCTTCTTTTTTCATGAGCTGTTCGTCGATCAAACGATAAGTCTTTCCCAGGTCTAGGGCATAATAAATATTTGTTTCTGCCGTATGTTCATCAATAAAAAACGGGTTGCCTTCTGTTGCTTCCTTCGGAAAAGAAGTAGAGCGGATAACAGGAAAAATATTTTTTTCCTGATCAGACAAAGAATGCTCCGTTCCCATAACTGCCAATGCTTCCTCTGCGTAATATACCACTTCATCGATGGCTTGCTCCTTTTTCTCATGCCATTTGGCTACAATTCCTGGCAGAGAAACGGTAATTCCTTTTCCTGATTCCTTGTTCTCGATTCGCAGCTCATCTTTTTCGCGATCAAATGTAAACGAACGGTTTTCCTTTTGCAGACGTTCTTCAAGAATGCGCCTTAATTTTTTTGAGTCCACACTCTCTCCCCTTTCTCAATAAAGACGTCTGGCTGCCCGGCTGCCAAAAAATTGGCGTTGGCCGATAAGCCAGACGTTTGCTCTTTATAATCCTTCGATAAACTGTTCAATTTCTTCCTTCGTTTTTCGGTCCTTGCTTACGAAACGGCCAAGCTCTTTGCCGCTATCAAAAGCAACGAAGCTCGGTATTCCAAAAATGTCCATATTGATGCATAAATCAAGAAAATCATCACGATCTACATATACAAATTGATATTCGCTGTATTTTGCTTCGATTTCCGGCAGCACAGGTTCAATTACCCGGCAATCCGGACACCAATCAGCTGAAAATAAAAAAATATGCTTTCCTGATTCCTTCAACTGTTGAAATTCTTCCATTGATGCTAATTTCTTCACCCTTATTTCCTCCTGTCGAGATAATCATCTAGCTGGCTTAAACCAGTCTTTCGTCACATCTTTTAATATGAGTAAGCTTATCACAAGATGTCCGGCAAAATGAAGCAGAAAGACTTGCATGCGCTCATCACATCGGAACTAGCTACAGTTAGAGCGGATGCCCTATAATCACTGATACATAAAGAATAAACCTACACTCATTTTTTATTATTTAGCAAAAATTGCCCTAGCAATAATTTTGCTACGTGAAAGAACATTTCATCCCTCGTTACCAGACCATTCGTAAAAACACCAATAGCTCCTTCGTGCTGGCGAATCTCTTCACGAGCCGTAAATTGATCCATTACTGGGCCAAGCTCTTCACCACCACGAAGCGGCTCCGCTACCTCTTCAGGCAGCAAGATTCTCGCTCCACCGGCTGTAATAATTGGATGCTCCTTAACAGCAAGAGCTCCCCAATTACATAAAAACAGCCCCTCTGCGGTTTCCATGACCCCTCCTTCAAGACCAATACCCATATGAGCTTTCGTTTCCTTAAGAACAGCCATCGCCCGATTAACTGCGCCTTGTCTCGTTTCTTCATCAGAAAACGGCTGTTCCCTAACCCCGGAAGGAACAGACAAAGTAACAACGTCTGCTTCTAAGTTAGCTGCTTCTACCGCCTTCTCTACAGCCAGCTTCTTCGCTTGATTGGATGAGCCAATTGCTATTTTCATTTTATTTCCTTCTTTCTCTGTTAAATTCTTGACCCTTTCATATGGCTTTGTCAAAACAAAAACAGGCGCCTTTTGTAACAAGCGCCTGGCTGTTTATCAGCTTCCTGCCTTCAAAGAATCGACCGTTGCTCTGTCGCTTGCTTTCACGAGGCGAATGAGCAATTCCTTCGCTGCTGCGTAATCATCCACATGGATAATGGAGGCATGTGTATGGATATAGCGCGAACAGATGCCGATAACCGCACTCGGCACTCCCTTATTGGACGTATGAACACGGCCAGCATCTGTGCCCCCTTGCGAGATAAAATATTGATAAGGAATATTATGACTCTCAGCTGTATCAAGAATAAACTCTCTCATCCCTCGGTGAGTAACCATTGTCCGATCGAAAATACGGAGGAGAGCACCTTTTCCTAACTGGCCAAATTCCTTTTTGTCACCGGATGCATCATTTGCCGGACTTGCGTCTAGTGCATAGAAGATGTCCGGATTAATCATCTCAGCGGCTGTCTGGGCACCACGCAGACCGACTTCCTCTTGTACAGTCGCACCAGAGTAAAGATGATTCGGTACTGTTTCATCTTGAAGCTCTTTTAACAGCTCAATGGCAAGTCCGCATCCATAGCGATTATCCCAGGCCTTAGCAAGGATTTTTTTCTCATTAGCCATTGGAGTAAAAGAGGAAACTGGCAAAATGGACTGGCCTGGTTTGATACCGATCTTCTTTGCATCCTCTTTATCGTCCGCCCCAATATCAATAAGCATATTTTTTATTTCCATCGGTCTCTTGCGCTGCTCCTCATTAAGTAAATGAGGAGGTACTGAGCCAATAATACCGATAACGGGACCGTTGTTCGTCATAATTTGCACACGCTGGGCGAGCAGCACCTGCCCCCACCAGCCGCCCAGCGGCTGAAACCGGATCATGCCATTATCTGTAATTTGCGTTACCATAAAGCCCACTTCATCCATATGACCGGCAACCATAACGATGGGGTCATTGCTTGCTCCCTTTTTCACCCCAAAAATACTTCCAAGGCCATCTTGCACAATCTCATCGGCATACATTTCCAACTGCGTACGCATGAATCGGCGCACATCATGCTCGTTTCCAGGAGCCCCCGGGAGTTCCGTTAACGTCTTAAAGAGTTCCATTGTTTCTTTATTCATGCTCTACTCTCCTTTTAAAGTCTGAATTGCCTTCATTCTACAGAAAGATGGACTAAACTTCCAGTTTAGACTATGGCAATTTTCTGAACATGGATGACAGAAGTTTCAGCATTTTTTAAATTAAGGTATACTTATATCAGTCTATTAAAAACAGGGGTGAAAAATATGAGTATGAATTGGGGAACTTTTATTTTGGGAGCAGCTGCTGGAGCAGCCAGTGCTGTATTTGTACAGCAAAGCTTAACGAAGACTACATATGTCTCAGCGGAAAAAGCATTGAAAGAAGTCAAGGAAGCATTTAAATCAGAGGGCGCTATTGACGGTTCTTGGATCAAAATGAAACCGGAACCATTGAAGAAAGTGGGCATGGACAAAATGGTTTATAAAGGCGGGATTTCCCGTACCATTGGTCAGGAGAGAGAACAATTCGAGTTTATCGCTGACTCTAGAACAGGCGCCATTATGGATGTATACAGAACCTATTAATGAACAGACTGCTCAATGACCATGAAGGTCATGACTACTGTAGGCGAACGAACAATAATGGCTGGTTTGCAGCTTAAGGGCTGTCCAAGTGGACAGCCCTTTTCATTATTCATTTTTAGTTTCCGATCATAGCTTTTTCTCGCTTCACCGCTGCTATCATTTCTCCCGCTTCATTCCACTTTATCGCTCGGTAGACAGCATCATGATAAAAGAAAAACCAGGCGTTTTTTTTCATTCCTTCTGGCAGCCATTTCTGCTTCGCAGCAATAGAATCCATTGGATAATCGTCATATGCCAATACCCACAGTACATTTTGATGAGCATGCGTTGGCATTAAGTCCGCCATATGAATGAGCCATTCTCCATTGCTTTCAATAATAATAATCGAATGGCCATTGCTGTGACCGCCCGTATGGATCATTTTAATTCCCTTTACCGGCTCAGCCTGTTCTTTATAAGTTCGTACCTGATGCTCAATCGCTTCCCAGTTTTCTTTCCAATACGTATTTTTTGAGCGGATATTCGGGTGCCGCATTTCCTCCCACTCGGTTTCAGACGTATAAATAACAGCGTTTGGAAAAGCTGGCACCAACTTGCCTTGTAACAGCTTGGTTAACCCTAAGGCATGATCAAAATGCATATGAGTCATCAAAACAATATCGATATCAGCAGGTGTAACCCCTAATTCCGCTAGACATTCTTCCACTCTTGATTCCTCATCTACCCCGTAATTGCGTATTTGCTTTTCTGTTAAACGCCCATTTCCAATCCCTGCTTCAATTAAAATATTTTTCCCATCTAACTGAAAAAAAATAGGATCCGTTCGCAACTCAACCTGGTTTTTTTCATTGCTGGCATACTTCCTTGACCAAAGTGGCCTTGGTACAACACCAAACATCGCTCCGCCGTCCATATTTGTTACTCCGCCATTTAACCAAGTTAGTGTAAGATCTCCCACCGTTAACGTTTCCAACTGTTTGTCCCCCTTCATTTATACAAGTTTATTGTAGCACTTATTGAAAAATTGCGTCATTTATCAATACTTTTTAAAACTTAAGAGGCAAACAGCTGATGAATAATTAATTAGATATTTGTTCAACTTAAACGTGTAGATTAAAGAAAGGGGTACACATCATGATCAGATTCAAACACGCTACTATTGCTTTATTACCGTTTGTCTTATTGTTCGGATGTAATAACGATAATGCAGCGGATGAACGCCGGGGCGTAGATATTGAAAACGCTCGATATAACCCGCCGAATAACAGAAGTTTTAATGAAGACCGAAACGAGATGAACGATCCGAACCTTACCCTTGATGATAATACTAACAATCGTAACGATAACAACGTGACAAATAACAACACCAACGACAATAATAATAATAATAATAACGGAAACGTTAACGGAATGGCAGTATCGGACCGAGCAGAAAATCGATTAGAAAAGTTAAAGGAAGTACGTACGGCAAAAGTAATCGTGACAGATCAAAATGCCTATGCTGCCGTTTTGCTCAGCAACGGCAAGCAGGACCAGCTCACTAATCAGCTTGAGGAAAAAGTAGCTAATGAAGTAAGAAAAGCTGATCCTAACGTAAAAAAAGTGTATGTGTCAGCTAACCCTGATTTTGTTCAACGGATGCAAGGATACGGTGACAAAATTGATGAAGGTCGTCCAATAACAGGTTTATTTGATGAATTTACAGACACGGTGCGTAGAGTATTTCCAGACGCCCATTAAACTGTACGTCCGTGCTCATGAATAAAGAAAAAGAGGCCCTGACAGTTTTTGACTGACAGGGCCTCTTTCTTATCAACAGCAAAAGCTGGTACATGTCAGCGATATTTTGCTTCAACCCGATAAATACGCTGGCCTTTTTTGGAGAATTTCTCCTCATATTCCGTCATAATATTGCCTTCGAAATCACTTTTATGAAGATCTAGACTTAAGAATGTCAACAGCATCCCATAGGCAGAAAAACTCTTCAAGGAATATTCGAACAAACTTTGATTATCTGTTTTAAAGTGAATTTCGCCGCCGTCCGGCATGATATCCTCATATAGCTTTAAAAATGTTCGGTACGTCAGTCTTCGTTTTTCATGGCGTTTTTTCGGCCATGGATCAGAAAAATTCAAATATACTCGACTGACATCTCCTTTTGCAAAATATTGGGCGAGATTTCTAGCGTCAGCATTCAATAGCTTTAGGTTCGGGAGTTCTGCTTCGATCAGACGATCCAGCGCCGTTACAATCACGCTTTCATATAGTTCGATACCAATGAAGTTTACATCTGGATGAGCTTTTGCCATTTCTGTAACAAACTGGCCCTTGCCCGTCCCTACTTCAATATATATAGGATGATCGTTATTAAATACGCTTTTCCAATTGCCTCGATGATTCTCTGGAGTTGGAACAATGTATTGTGGATAGGCCTCGATTTTTTCTCTGGCCCATGGTTTATGTCTTAATCGCATTCTGGCACCTCATTAAAAAAGTTTCGTTCAAACCATATCATGCTTGTCTTCCACATTCAAGAGAGAATATGAGACAAGTCCCGAAAGCCTTCCTTCATCTCCCGAAGGCGGCCCGTTTCTTTGTTCCATTGAATGGATAAAAGCGTCTGAGCTAGAAAATACCACTTCATTCGCAAAGCAAGATGAGCAGTATAAACAAGACCGTATTGAGCAAGCCACTCTTCCCAGTAGGTTTCTTCAATATAGGTATACAACATCATCCCCAAATCTACAGCAGGATCAGCAATCAACGCTCCATCCCAATCAATTAAATACAATTGATCTTCATCTGACAACAGCCAATTATTATGATTAATATCTCCGTGGCAAACAACATATTCTCCATGACCAATTTCAGAAAGGCGGCTATGAAGAAATCGAAGGGCCTTTTGGACATGCTCATCACTCTTTGTTTCCTTATCAAGCTGTCGCTCAATCTCGGTTAAGATCATGTTCGGCTTCATTGGCTCTTTACCAAGCTTTTCGAGCATGGACAACAACGGCTGGGAAGAATGAATTTTGCTCATTAGCCTGGCTACCCTGCTGTCTCCCATTTCAATTGGAGCAAGCTCGCGTCCTTTCAGCCAATGCTGGGCCGTAATGACGTCTCCATTCTCCAGTCGCTTTGTCCAGATTAGCTTCGGAACGATCCCTTCAACCGACAAAACTGCCAAAAAAGGAGAAGAATTTCTTTTTAAGAATAATTGCTGCCCTCCATGCTTGGCCGCGTAAGCCTTTCCTGTTGCTCCGCCGGCTGGAGTGATTTCCCAATCTTGTCCAAGTAAGTGTTCCACCGTTAGTCACCTTCATTTTTGTTTGGCTCATTTCATGCCCGAATAAAAAAGACAGCTATCGCTTGATCATACAATAGCTATCTTCGTATTATGACAGGATTCACTTTTTATCTGTCATTTACGCGCTCATTTTAAAAGTTATCTAATATTTTAACATGAAATACTGTCTTCGGCTAGGTATTTCGCGCATGCCAACAAATGGTCATCTCATAAGGAAAACACTTTCATCAGTCGTCCTGCTCCTCCGTGTCGCTTATGAATAAAAACTCTTCCTCTTCATCCCACTCCGGACGGCGGACACTCGTTGTCTGTCCAAATTCTAACACGCTTTTTGCCGCTTTTAATTGAATGGTTTTTAACGGGGAAGGCATCTTCCTCATTCGGTCGATCCAGGACAGAAATGATCGGTTGTCTACTACCTCCAATCCAAACGGCGGATCAGGGTAATCAACAAAACCATTACGCGAAATAATGGCTTTTCTTATAGGAAAGTCAAGCTCTTGTCGCTGAAATACATTCTTCAGCACTGCTTCCATCCGGCTCAGCGCAAGTGTAGGATTCAATACCCTGCCTTCCTCTTCTCCCTTTCTTTTCAGCCAAAAACGTTCTCCCGATCCGATGTATACCGACTGCTCTTCCCCTTCTAAAAATGTTAGACACCATACTTCAGTCGGTGTCAATAAAAGGATATCAAGCTCCATTGGCGCCTTTTTTAATTGGAGAACAGGCTCATACATAACGAGAAAGCTATCCGGCAGGCTTTGCAGCAAAAATTTTAGCCGCTCATCATGAAAATAGCGCGGATCAATATATGATTTTTCTCTCACTGTTGAACTTGCCCATTTCAGTTGAAAGTTGAACAGCTGATTGAGAAACTTATGTCTTAACTCATCGAGGTTCGCTACCGAGTTCACTTCAATAGTATCAAACAACGACCTATCCTCTTCCTCTATTGAGGCTGATTCTTCCGCTTTTTCACGCAGAAAAAAAGACTTAAGTTTCTGCACCATCCCCCTTCCTTCCGTCTCTTCCTCAGGTTCTTCGTCAGAAAGAAGGCTTGCCTCGTCTTCCCAACGATTTCTCTCCCAAAACTGCCTCATGCTTTCCCATTGCTGTTTCTTCAGACGGGCAAACTGGGCAGGATAATGAAAAATATCTGTTTCATATCTAGAAATATAATCCTGTAGCTTAATCAACTGCGCCATGTTTCTTTAGTCCTTTCCCTCACCTGTATGTAATTGGATTATTTGCTTCTCTTTATATTTCGGACTCCTGTCCAAATAAGTTTCGTATAAAACGACCGTTTCCGCTAAAAATTTTTTATTTAGCTGTAATTGTGGCAATTGGAATGGAGATTCTCCTTTCCATTTTCTAGCGACGGTAATATGTGGGCTGAACGGCCGGCTGTCTAATTTAAACCCAGCTTCACGGCATGCAGCGGTAACAGCGGACTGCAATTCATTTAGACGACTTTCCTGTTTAACTCCCGCCCAGAAAATGCGCGGATCTGTCTTTTTACCGAAAAAGCCTAGTGAATCAATGATGAGCGGAAAAGCTTCAATATCCTGCACAGAGGAAGTAACGAGCGAAAGAGCTGTTTCAAGCTGCTTTTCTTCTGCTGCTCCTAGAAAAGCCAATGTAAGATGCAAATCTTGCTCGTGAACGAAGCGGGAGAATGGAAGCTGCTTTTCTTGAATTTGTTTGTGAAGCGTTTCTTTTAGCTCAGTCGGCAAAGGAAGGGCGAAAAAATAATGATTATGGCTCATGTCAGCTACCCCTTTATCATTGGTTTTCCTCCTATTTTACCAAATATCCGGAGTGTTTCACAAATCGAAGAAAACAACAATTCCTGTCTGCATTGATTGGATTAATCCGAATTAATATGATAATAATAGAAGTAAGAAAAATGGATGGAAGGATGAGCAGCATTGAAAACAGTTAACAACATCGCCGAATTAATCGGGGATACTCCTCTTGTAAAATTAAATCGCCTGGCTCCTGAACAGGGAGCAGATATATATTTAAAACTGGAGTTTTTCAATCCAAGCAAGAGCGTAAAAGATCGCGCAGCTTTCAATATGATTATTGAAGCAGAAAAAGCAGGCCTCTTAAAGCCTGGCTCTACTATTATCGAGCCAACAAGCGGCAACACGGGGATTGGTCTCGCTATGAATGCAGCAGCGAGAGGCTATAAAGCCATTTTAGTCATGCCTGATACGATGACCAAAGAGCGGATTAACTTATTAAAAGCATATGGTGCAGAAGTAGTGCTCACACCTGGTAATGAAAAGATGCCTGGCTCCATTCGAAAAGCGGAAGAGCTTGCAAAAGACATTCCTAACAGTTTTATCCCCATGCAATTTGATAACCCGGCTAACCCAGATGCTCATCGAAAAACAACAGCTGTAGAGATTTTGGAAGCTGTAAAGCAAATTGGCAAAAATCTCGGCGCTTTTGTCGCTACAGCTGGCACAGGCGGCACCATTACTGGCACAGGTGAAGCATTGAAAGAACAAGTTCCCGGATTAAAAGTTCATGTAGTCGAGCCAGCTGGTTCTCCTGTCTTATCTGGCGGTAAACCAGGGAAGCATAAGCTCGTTGGCACAAGCCCTGGCTTTATTCCAAATACACTTAATGAAGACGTATATGATTATATTTACAAAATTGAAGACGAGGATGCCTATGAAACCGTGCACCAGCTTGCTCGTAAAGAAGGAATCCTTGTAGGCCCTTCTTCAGGCGCCGCTTGCTATGCAGCGATCCAAACGGCGAAAACTCTAACAAAAGACGATATTGTTGTATGCATCGCCTGTGACACGGGTGAACGTTATCTATCAAGCGACTTGTTCCAATTATAATAAAAACGCCCTTCCATTAGTGGAAGGGCGTTTTTGCTAAAAAGGATGCCGAGCCTGAAATCAGTCCACTGGTCTTCTAGCCAGTCGGGCAAGATCATTTATTGTCGAGCCAGCTCCCAAATGGCCTGTGCGTAAATAGCTGTGGCTTTCAGCAAATCCTCAATAAACATATATTCGTCTTTTTGATGGGCGACATCTTCCCGACCAGGAAATAGAGCGCCGAATGCCACACCTGTTTCCAGACTGCGAGCATAAGTGCCTCCGCCAATCGAAAGTAGCTTTGCTTGTTCTCCGGTTTGTTCCTCATACACTTTACAAAGGGTCTGAATGAACGGATGATCTTTATCGACATGATGAGGAGAGCTGTCAGAGAAGTGTTGAATTTTAAATTGTTCTTCTGCTAGTCGTTCGATTAAAAATGATTTTTTCTCCTTTAGAGGAAATGTGACCGGATAGCGCATATTTAATCCAAGCTTTCCGCCAGTACCCTCATTGAATGATAATTTTCCTACATTGATGGTCAAGTCTCCGGTTATTTCATCTTTATAGTCAATTCCTAGCTTTCTTCCGCGTGATTCTTCGAAGAACAATCGGCTTGTCAGCTTAAAGAAATGGGCAGCTTTCTCATCCAGCTCTCTGCTGGCTAAAAATTCAGCCAAATAAAGACCTGCATTTTTTCCGAGGTCCGGCTCCATTCCATGAGCAGAGATTCCTTTTAATTCCAAAATCAATTTTCCGTTATCAATATGGAAACGACCATCCAGCCCATGCTCGTCAACGAATGCCCCGTAGCTTTGAATGATCTCCGTCTGTCCGCGATTCACCGTAACAGCCGCTTTTGCATAGTCCGGCACCATATTATATCTTCTGCCTGATTCAAAAGAGTGGACAATGATATCACCGGAACGGCTTTGCATCGTCTCTTCTGCTTGCTGGACAAGATCAAAATCAGCAATCCCTTTTTCTGCATAAATAATTGGAAAGTCAGCGTCCGGTGCAAAGCCAACAGATGGCATTTCTTCTGTTTCAAAATAACGTTCGACACAGCGCCATTCACTTTCCTCATCCGTGCCAATAATCATCCGCACTCGCTTATGTAAAGGCAAACCAAGCTCCTTAATTATTTTCATGGCGTAGTAAGCGGCCATCGTTGGGCCTTTATCATCAATGGCTCCACGGCCGAATATTTTTCCATCTTTTATTTCACCGCCAAATGGGTCCGTCGACCACCCGTCCCCTTCCGGCACCACGTCTACGTGACATAAGATGCCTATGAGCTCTTCTCCTGATCCAAACTCTAAATGACCAGCCAGGTTATCTACATTTTTCCCTATAAATCCATCCTTTTCACCAAGATTTAGCATAAAATCAAGCGCCTCTTTTACCTGCTCACCAAGCGGAGCTGAAGATGTCGCTGCTTCTTCATTCAGTACACTTTTAATGGCAATTAAGGATCGTAAATCCTGCAGGAGCTCCTCCTGCCTTTTCTCTACTTCAGCCTGCCAATTAATTTTTTCCACTAACTTTTCCTCCCATCCATCATTTTCTTTATTTTACCTTTATCTCTTCTAAAAAAGTATTATTAACCCTTACTAGCACGATTGCAATAAAAAAAGCGGTCTGTTTTGTTAGTTTTATGAAAAAAAAGGGTAAATACTATATGAAGTTTCATGAATTTAAGTATTTTTTCTAGAAAAATAAATATAAATGAGGTAAAATACAATTGTCAGACATCTTACACATTTAAGTAAAGGAGCTGTCTGCGTCTCATTAACTACATATAATGAGAAGCATTGAACTTCTCAATAACCGTCGTCTGTTGTATGCCTCTGTGAAAAAAGATGAGGGAGTGGTTTTTTGAAACCTTCAACAAATCGGATGCTAAATCGAATCAAATCAGTCTATATGTTTATTAAGGAAAACGGGACTGTTTCGACTCAAGAAATTGTGGATGAATTTGGTATCACTCCTCGCACCATTCAAAGAGATTTGAATGTGTTAGCTTACAACGACTTGGTCATCAGTCCAAGCCGTGGCAAGTGGACAACGACACAAAAGAAAGTTCGAATGACTTCATGAACAAGCCCCTGCCTGAATTGGCAAGGGCTTTTTTTGTTATACATAAAATTCTTTCGAAAATCCGACAATATTTATCTTATGATTCTTTCTCTCCACTTTTCAAAAGTTCTACTTCTTCTTCCGTCAGCTCCCGGTACTCACCAAGCTCCAATTCCTCATCCAGTTGAAGCGGCCCCATCGAGATTCTCTGCAAGTAAACCACTTTTTTCCCAACTGCTTCAAACATTCTCTTTACTTGATGAAACTTTCCTTCTGTAATCGTTAATTCAATATCTGAGCGAAGTCCACTTTTTAAAATATTCAGTTCTCCTGGTTTGGTCACATAGCCATCATCCAGGGAAACCCCCTTTTGAAAAGCCTCTACATCTTCTTCGGTTACTTCGCCGTCAATCACCGCAAAGTATGTTTTAGGCACATGCTTTTTAGGAGAAAGCAGTTGATGGGCAAGTACGCCGTCGTTTGTTAGCAACAGCAGACCCTCTGTGTCTTTATCAAGACGGCCGACTGGAAACGGCTTGAATACCGCATGTTCCGGCCCTAGCAAATCGATCACCGTCTCTTCCCTTGCATCTTCTGTTGCTGAAATCACACCTGGTGGCTTATTCATCATTAAGTAAATAAACTCACGATAATTTACTTCTTCCTCATGCAGCATAACCTGATCCTTTTCGGGGTCAACATGTTGCTTAGCATCTTTTACCACTTCTCCATTGATCGTGACTGCTCCAGTCTTTAATAATTGTTTGACTTCCTTGCGGCTTCCATAACCAACATTTGCTAACAATTTATCAATTCTCATTGTTCTCCTCCTCTGTTTATTATTTAGTACGTGATAACATTAATACAGTTGTGATAATAAAAAAGGTGCCGAGCCATTCTCCGAATCCAAATGGTACGGATAGTAAAAAGACAGATAAAAAAACGGCAGATAATGGCTCAACACAGGCGAGAAGGCTCGTTTCCGACGCACGCAGATAATTAAGACTCTCTAAATAGAAATAAAAAGCAAGCAGCGTACCAAAGATAATAACAAAACTAACCGCCGCTACTGTGGCAAAGGAGAACATTCCCTCCAGCTTCCAAGGAGGATGAACAAAGCTGAAAACAACACCGGCTACTGTCATTGCCCAGCCGACTACTAAAATGGAGCCCCATCTTTTTAATAATTCAAGCGGATGCAAAGTGTAGAAAGCGAGCGCTACGGCTGAACTGAGCCCCCAGAATAAAGCCGTTCCAGAAATCGTCAGTTCGTTTGGGTTTCCACCAGTTACAAGAAAGAAAGTTCCGAACACAGATAAAAGAACAGCAACTACTTCCTTTGAAGATGGGCGTGCCTTTGAGCGAATGGCAAGATACAAAACAATCAACACGGGAGCCAAATATTGCAAAATGGTTGCTGTTGCTGCATTTCCGCTTCTAATGGCCGCAAAAAATGTATATTGAACACCAAGCATGCCAAACAAGCTGAAGAGAATGAGAGACGGCCAGCTAAACCGGTCTCTCCACATACCAAAGATGGATCTTTTTTCTTTTATTGCCGCGAAGAGAAGCAAAAGCAAGCCCGCCAGCAACAATCTCACTGTTACAAGCCATTCTACTCCAATTCCTTGCTTCTGGAAAAGAAATTGGGCGATTACACCGGATGCCCCCAAAATAAGGAACTGGCAAGAACCATAATAATCCCCTTTGTTCTTGATGAATAAGCGAGTTCTTTTTCCACATTCCCCCTCCTTTCTTTCTCATTAGAAAAGCAGTCTCCTTCAAAAAAGAAGCCTGCTTTTCTAATCATTCATTAAGCTCTTACTCTTTTAAACTTATTTTTTATCCGGTCAAGTCTCGTTCCAAACAGTGCCGTTGCCAGTCCGGATCGGAAACTCAAGAAGAAATAAATCGCTGCACCAATCACCGCGCAGACGGCGATCAAAAGCGTGCTTTGTATTTTGCTGTCTGCATTGAACAGCGGGTGAAGAATAAAATAGACGATGTACACTGCAGCTGCCATAATTAAATTAAACACTGTGATTTGGCCAATCTTTCTTCCGATCGAACGAAGAGAGTAACCAGAATAATATCTAATAACGAGCAAGTTAATTATAATTGAAGCCCCATACCCAATCGCTGTCGCATAGATGGCGCCTTCTCCCTGGAACAGCTTAATTAGCGGCATGTTGAGCACCAGTTTCAACAAAATGCCAAACAGCAAGCTGAATACTGTAAACCGCTGCTCATTGATTCCTTGCAGAATAGCTGCTGTCACAGTGAATAAAGCAAACAAAATGGCAACCGGTGCATATACCCGTAAAATATCTGTGCCTAGGCTGCTATGTTCATAAAACGCTGTATAAAAAGGCTCCGCAAGCAGCATAATTCCAACAACAGCTGGAACAGTTAAATATAAAAGAACTTGGAATGTCTGATCGAGCTGCTTTTTAACTCTGTCAGGTTCCCCTGACACGAAAGAGCTTGTCACAAGCGGGACAAGTGTCATGGCAAAAGCGGTTGCCAATGAAACGGGGATAATAACGATTTTCTGTGTGCTAAAGTTGACAATTCCGAACACAGTATCTGCGATTTTTGCCTGTCCGATTTCTGCCATTGCTCGGTTAAAGGTAATGGTATCCACAAGTTGGTAAAGCGGGATCGCAATGCCGACAAAAATAAACGGAATGGCATATACGACGATCTCACTATAAATATCAAAGAGCTTTACGTCTGCATGGCTTTTATCTTTTTCAAGCAGTTCATTTAAGTGGTTTTTCCGCTTCTTCCAATACCAAAACAGAACAAGCAAACCGAATAAAGCCCCGACAAATGCTGCGAATGTGGCCACACCAATTGCCTTTACAACCGTTCCATCTAACACATTTAAAACAATATAAGCACCGACAAGCAGAAAAATAATACGAGCAATTTGTTCAACTACCTGAGATACAGCTGACGGTCCCATTGATTGATGGCCTTGGAAAAATCCGCGCATTAGGCTCATGAACGGAACGATAATGAGGGCAAAACTGACGGCGCGAATGACATAAGCCACTTCTTCCGCCGTATAAATCTGTTCTTTATCAACGATCATAATACTAGCGAACCAAGGGGCACAAACATACATGATAAGAAACGCAAGGAATCCTGTTATAGACATAATCATAAGACCTGACTTAAACAACCGGCGCCCGATGGCATACTCACCAAGTGCATTATATTTAGCTATAAACTTAGATACGGCGAGCGGGACACCTGCAGTGGCTATACTGATAAAGATTGTATACGGCACGTAGCCATATTGATAAAGTGACGTCGCTTCTTTTCCAACAATTGAGTAAAATGGAATAACGTAGAACAATCCAAGGAACTTGGAAATAAATGTTCCCAATGTTAAAATGAATGTTCCTCTGATAAGCTTCGAAGACATAAAAATTCCCTTTCTATTCCGTTAAGATAAATACAAATGCTAAAAATCAGTTTACCTCTTTCCTAACGTTCAGGCAATTTATTAAACAAAAATTTCTTATTACTTCATAAAATAAATAGTTGACTTTGTTAAGTATTTTCTCTTAAAATAGTTGAGTGCAAAAGAGAGCCCTAAGGAGGATGATCATGGAGAACAATCGGCACACGAAAGAGAAAATGAATGAATTGGCTGCTGTCTTACGGACATCTTTCCGATCATTCAAACGTGAAATGTCGGTTTTTATTGGTGATAAGCTTACAAATAATGAGTACTCTGTTTTAAAATTACTCTCCTCTCCGGATGTAAAAACAGTCACCGAAATTTCAAGAGAGCTTGGTGTATCTGTCAGCCATATTACTAATTTAACGGATTCACTCGTTAAAAAGGAACTGATTATGCGCCAGCGTTCTGCAACAGATAGAAGGATTGTACAAATTTCCTTAACTGAAAAGGGCGCAAAACTCACTAATGAACTGAAAAAAAAGAATGCTCAGTTCTTATATGAAAAGTTCGGACAACTGACACCGGAAGAGCTTAACACATTCATTGAATTATTTAAGAAGATTCAATGATTTTTTGGGCAATAGTTAATAAAGTTAACTATTAATATTATGAATATTTAAAGGAGTTGTATGTAAATGAATGTAAGAAGAATCGTTCTCTTAAACGTTTTAACGATTGTTATTTTAATCGGCGGCGGTTTTCTCGGTTATTACTTTTTTACTCAGACGAACAATTATATAAAGACAGATAATGCAAAAATTGATGGCCAACAAATGGCGGTTGCTGCTCCAGCAGCTGGAAAGCTTGTCAGCTGGAATGGCGAGTTCGGAGAAAAATATAAAGCGGGCGAGAAGCTTGGTGAAGTAGAAACTCAATCTCCATCTGGAACTGGAACAATCAAAGTACCAGTGACTCTTCCACAAGATGGAACAATCGTTGAAGAAAAAGCTGTAAAGAACAGCATGACTGCTGCTGGAACACCACTTGCTTACGCTTATGATTTAAATAATCTGTGGATAACAGCGAATGTAGATGAAACAAAACTTGAAGATCTTTCTGTTGGTGAAAAAGTAGATATTTACGTAGATGCCTATCCAGACACTACTTTAACAGGAAAAGTGAAAAAAATTGGTCTTGCGACAGCCAATGTCTTCTCAATGCTGCCGTCAAGCAACTCTACAGCTAACTATACGAAAGTTACACAAGTCGTGCCGGTAACTATTTCCATTAATGATCAGAAGTCATTGGATATTGTACCTGGCATGAATGTTTCCGTTCGCATTCACAAATAAGGAGGAGGGATACATGGCATCAGCTTTTCTAATTGGTTACTTTATTTTAGCCGTTATTGTGGTAGCTTTTGTGAACAAGCGTCTGGCCGCAAAACGCAAGAAGACAGAACCTGATTTGCCTGTCGCAGGAAAAGAAATGCCGCAGCAATCAGCTATAGCTGTCCAGCAGGAAGATGCATCTCAGCAAACAGCAGTACCAGAGGACATTCAGCAAGAGGCCCAAGAAGAAACAAATGCTGAAGTAGCTGAAGAAATCTATTCCTCTTCAGAAGATGCACCACCAAAACGGGTTGGTCCCGTTCTTGCTGTGCTACTGTTTGGAATGTTTGTGGCCATTTTGAACCAGACGTTGATCAATGTCGCTCTGCCGGTTATGATGAGTGACTTTAACGTATCAACAAGTACGGCTCAATGGCTGATGACCGGCTTTATGCTTGTCAATGGCATTATGATTCCAATTAGTGCCTTTTTGATCTTAAAGTACGGTTTTCGAAAATTATTTATTTTGTCGATGATTTCTTTTACAGTTGGGTCTATCATTTGCGCCGTCTCCGGCACATTCACTATTATGATGGTCGGACGTGTAATCCAAGCGATCGGTGCAGGTGTGCTCATGCCACTCGGAACAAATGTCTTCATGACACTCTTTCCACCTGAGAAACGTGGAGCTGCCATGGGAACAATGGGGATTGCAATGATTCTTGCTCCTGCAATTGGCCCGACACTTACTGGCTGGGTCATCCAGCATTACGAATGGAACGTGATGTTTTATGGCATGTTCATTCTTGGTGTAATTGATATTTTACTGGCCATTCGCCTGTTCCATCTTAAGAGTGAAACGGTTGATTTGAAGCTCGATGTGTTCAGCCTCATTACTTCTTCTATCGGATTTGGCGGGTTGCTATATGGCTTTAGTGAAGCTGGCAACAATGGATGGGACAGTGCAGAAGTTATCCTATCCCTTATCATTGGAATTATCTCTCTCGCCGTTTTCGTTTGGAAGCAACTTGTTTCGGAAACACCGATGCTTAACATGAATGTATTTAAATTCAATATGTTTACCTTTACGCTTATCATCAACTCAATTATTACGATGGCACTATTCGGCGGTATGCTTTTGTTGCCTATTTACCTACAAAACATCCGTGGCTTTACTCCGATGGAATCCGGGCTTCTCTTGCTTCCTGGAGCATTGATCATGGGTCTAATGGGGCCGATCGCAGGAAAGTTGTTCGATAAATACGGCGTTCGTTGGCTCGCTGTTATTGGTCTGGCCATTACAACCTACGGGACGTTCGAATTTACGCACCTAACATCTGATACCCCGTATCGCAGCATCCTGATGATTTATATTTTGCGCTCCTTCGGGATGTCGCTCATTATGATGCCGATTATGACGGCTGGTATGAATGTGTTGCCGATGAAACTGATCGCTCATGGTACAGCCATGTCCAATACAATCCGTCAGGTGGCTGGCTCGATTGGCACAGCCTTCCTCGTTACCATTATGACGAGACAAAGCACCTTTCACATGGCGGATTACGAAAACCAAGTAACAACAACAAATTCTTTTATTCAGGATAAAATCAATTCGTTAAGTCAAGCATTTGGCGGTGGAGAATCCGGACATATGATGTCAATCATGTCGCTCTACAGCGAAGGAATGAAATTGTCCACCATTAAAGGTATTAATGATGCGTTTGTTGTGGCGACAATTTTAGCCGCTATCGCATTCATACTCTCTTTCTTCCTTCCTTCGAAGAAGAAAGCAGCCTAAGAGAACCCTTTAGGGTTCTCTTTTTTTCTATTCATTGACAACCGATGAATAAATCAACTACTATGAAAAGAATTGCTTAAGAAAGAAGGGATTCCATATGGACTATGATGTAATTATTATCGGTGGCGGTCCTTCCGGTTTAATGGCAGCCATTGCAGCCGGTGAGCAAAAAGCGCGTGTATTGCTTGTTGATAAAGGCAGCAAGCTCGGCCGAAAGCTTGCTATATCAGGTGGCGGCCGCTGTAATGTAACCAACCGCCTACCGGTTGATGAAATCATTAAGCATATCCCGGGAAATGGTCGTTTTCTATATAGCGCTTTCTCTGTTTTTAACAATGAAGATATCATTCGTTTTTTTGAAGACCTCGGTATTGCCCTAAAAGAGGAAGATCACGGGCGCATGTTTCCAGTAAGCAATAAAGCGCAGTCAGTCGTTGACGCACTTCTTAATAGGATGAAAGAGCTCAACGTTGAAACACGTGTGAACACGGCCGTGGCCGATCTGCTATTTGAAAATGGCCGTACAGCCGGAGTCATTTTCCGCGACGGCCAAACCATCCGCAGCCACTCTGTCGTTATTGCTGCAGGCGGCAGTTCTGTTCCACAAACTGGTTCAACAGGCGATGCTTATCCGTGGGCTGAAAAAGCGGGCCACACAGTAACAGAGCTCTATCCGACAGAGGTGCCGGTCACTTCGGAGGAACCATTTATTAAAGAGAAAAAACTACAAGGACTTTCTCTTCGCGATGTAGCTGTAAGCGTTCTGAACCCTAAGGGCAAGCCAATCATTACTCACCGCATGGATATGATTTTTACCCACTTCGGCATATCTGGTCCCGCAGTGCTGCGCTGCAGCCAATTTGTCGTTAAAGCGCTCAAGAAAAGCAAAACAGGTGAAGTATTCATGGCGATCGACAGCCTGCCTGACAAAAATGAAGAAAAGCTTTTTCAAGAGGTGCGCCAACAGCTCGCTGATCATCCAAAAAAAGCGGTGAAAAATAGTTTAAAAGGGTTGCTTCCTGAGCGCTACTTGCTGTTTTTACTGGAAGAGGCGGAGATCCATGAGGAAACACCAGGAAACGGTATTAGCACCGAGAAAATCCGCCAGTTTGCGCACTTGTGCAAGCAGTTTCGTTTTGCTGTCAACGGGACCCTGCCACTGGAGAAAGCCTTTGTCACCGGCGGTGGTGTTTCTATTAAAGAAGTGGACCCAAAAACAATGGCTTCTAAAAAAATGCCCGGCTTATTTTTTTGCGGTGAAGTACTCGACATCCATGGTTATACAGGCGGCTACAATATTACCTCCGCACTTATTACTGGTCGGCTGGCTGGCTCAAATGCTGCCCAGTGAAAAAAGCAGAGGACATTTTCCTCTGCTTTTTTCTTTACATCAACAAAACCGATTTTCGTTTGAGACGCTTTGGTTAATGCGTGTCCGCCGGGATACTTCCGTATGACCATTCACCTGCGAGTTTGTACGCTTCGGTCTCGTCCAATTGTGGTGAAACTTTTGAGAAGTCGGATCAAGCCAATCTTTTCTGCTCATCATTTTCACCTCACCGGAAATTTGTGAAAGGATATTCAACTGCTGAATATCCTTTTTAGCTTGTGTTAAAAGCAGGGAAGTATGTTTTTCTTGTTTACTTTTTTAATGGCAGCCTAATTGTTGATATTCCGTGCATAAGTGATGATACCAGCTCTGCATGCCCGATATCCCTGCCTGATTCAGGATATGTTCACTTTGATTCCAGTTAGGCCTTTCTCCTTCTCAATTTCTCCAATAAAAAAGCTGCTCCCCTTCTGATGAAGGGGAACAGCTAAGCACATTATTTTGTTTCGCCGGTCCATTCAAGCATGCCGCCTGCCATATTACGGACTTTAAAACCTTGATCGCGCATATAATAGCAGACATTTTCACTGCGTCGGCCCGAGCGGCAGACAAAAATATATTCCTTCTCTTTATCAAATTGATCTAAGTGATTCGGGATGGTTCCCATTACAATGTGTTTAGCCTGCGGAATTTTACCGCCTGCCACTTCCTCATCTTCCCGTACATCCACAATTTCCAACTTTTCACCGTTGGCTAATTTTTGTTTAAGTTCTTCAGGTGTAATTTCTGGAATTGGCTCCATCTGTACCATCCTCTCTTTAGTTTGCTACGATGTTAACAAGTTTGCCCGGCACTGCGATGACTTTACGCACTGTTTTTCCGGCAATCTGCTCTTGCACCTTTTCATCGTTCATTGCAATTTGTTCCATCTCTTCTCTCGTTGCTTCCTTGGAAATCATTAATTTTGCTTTCATTTTGCCGTTTACCTGAACGACAATTTCCACTTCGTCGTCAACAAGCTTAGACTCGTCATATGTTGGCCATTGCTCATAACTGATTGTACCTTCATGGCCAAGCTTTTCCCACATTTCTTCTGCCAGATGCGGCGCAACCGGAGCAAGCAATTTAACAAAGCCTTCTACGTATTCTTTTGGAATAGCTGTTGCTTTATAACCCTCGTTAATGAATACCATCATTTGGGAAATAGCCGTATTAAAGCGTAAATGCTCATAATCCTCTGTCACTTTCTTCACTGTTTGATGATACACTTTTTCAAGCTCATTGCCTGAGTCTGTAATTTTCTCACTCAATTCGCCAGTCTCCTGAATGAACAAGCGCCAAATGCGGTCAAGGAAGCGGCGGGCACCGTCAAGTCCCGTTGTAGACCAGGCAATGGAAGCATCAAGCGGCCCCATAAACATTTCATACAGGCGAAGTGTGTCGGCCCCGTGGCTTTCCACGATCTCATCCGGATTCACGACATTTCCTTTCGATTTACTCATTTTTTCATTGTTTTCTCCAAGAATCATTCCTTGGTTAAACAGCTTTTGGAATGGCTCTTTCGTATGAACCACACCGAGATCATACAAAACTTTATGCCAGAAGCGGGCGTATAATAAGTGAAGCACAGCATGCTCTGCTCCTCCAATATAAATATCGACCGGAAGCCATTCTTTTAATTTCTCTTCAGAAGCGAGCGCCTCGCTGTTACGAGGGTCGATAAAGCGCAAATAATACCAGCAGCTTCCCGCCCATTGCGGCATTGTATTTGTTTCACGCCGGCCTTTTTTGCCCGTCTCTGGATCAATGACATTAACCCAATCATCAATATTAGCAAGCGGAGATTCACCTGTTCCACTCGGCTTAATTTCTGTTGTTACAGGAAGCATAAGCGGCAATTCTTCTTCCGGAACAGTGCTCATGGTACCGTCTTCCCAATGGATAATTGGGATTGGTTCTCCCCAATAACGCTGGCGGCTAAACAGCCAGTCACGAAGACGGTATGTTACTTTCTTCGTACCAATGCCTTTCTCTTCAAGCCATTCAATCATTTTCTGAATCGCTTCTTCTTTATTGAATCCGTTTAAAAAGTCGGAGTTTACATGTTCACCATCGCCAGTATAAGCTGCTTTTTCAACGTCTCCGCCGGCTACTACTTCCTTAATCGGCAAATCGAATGCTTGAGCGAACTCATAATCACGCTCATCGTGTGCTGGCACGGCCATAATGGCTCCAGTTCCGTAGCTCATTAATACGTAATCAGCAATCCAGATCGGCATCTTTTCTCCATTTGCCGGATTGATTGCATAAGCACCAGTGAAAACACCAGTTTTCTCTTTGGCAAGATCCGTGCGCTCCAGGTCACTTTTCGCTTTAATTTTATCTAAATAGCCAGCCACTGCCTCTTTTTGTTCATCTGTAGTAATTTTAGCCACAAATGGATGCTCCGGCGCTAAAACCGCATATGTTGCTCCAAAAAGTGTATCTGGTCGCGTTGTGAACACAGTAAATGTTTCATCATGACCATCAATAGCAAATGTCACTTCTGCTCCCTCGGAACGGCCGATCCAATTGCGCTGCATGTCTTTAATGCTTTCCGGCCAGTCAAGCTCCTCTAAATCTTCGAGCAAACGATCAGCATAGGCTGTAATTTTCAACATCCATTGCTTCATCGGACGACGTTCAACAGGATGGCCTCCCCGTTCACTCTTGCCATCAATGACTTCTTCATTGGCAAGCACAGTACCGAGAGCCGGACACCAGTTCACCGCTACTTCATCAATATAAGCGAGGCCTTTTTTATAAAGCTGCAGGAAAATCCATTGCGTCCATTTATAATATTCCGGGTCTGTCGTATTAATTTCCCGGTCCCAATCATAAGAGAAGCCAAGCGATTTAATTTGGCGGCGGAAGTTATTAATGTTCTGTTCAGTAAATTCTGCCGGGTCATTTCCTGTATCCAATGCATACTGTTCCGCTGGCAGTCCAAACGCATCCCATCCCATTGGATGAAGAACGTTATACCCTTGCATCCGCTTCATGCGTGATAGGATATCTGTTGCTGTGTAGCCTTCCGGGTGGCCGACATGAAGGCCAGCCCCTGATGGATAAGGAAACATATCAAGCGCGTAAAATTTTGACTGTCCTCTTTGTTCCTGTGTTTTGAATGTTTTATTTTCTTCCCAATATTGCTGCCATTTCTTTTCAACCTTTTGATGATCGAAACTCATCTGTAACACCCTTCCATGTTGAATATTAAAAAACTCCCGTCCCATAATTGGGACGAGAGTATATTTCCCGCGGTACCACCCAGATTAGTGCCTTCATTTGGCACTCTGCTTGACGTCTTTAACGCAGATCGGCGGCAGGCACTACTGTTTATGGTTCGCACCTGCGATTCCAAGGCGAGTTCATGGTATTCCGGACTGGCTTGCACCTCCCGCCAGCTCTCTAATTCCGAAAATCGTCACTACTATTCCTCATCATCATCTTTTACTTATTCAATCTACGACTATTTTAGACAAAATTGCCCACAGTTGCAAGCTTAAAGAGAAGATATGGAAGGAGATGGTACTTCTTTTTTCTTTTTTAATGGCCGATCGTAAATCATTGTTAATCCCATGCTAATAAGCAAGAAAGCCATCAGAGTGATAAATAGTATCGGCATGCCGTATAGATCCACGAGAATCCCGCCGAGCACCGGTCCAAACATCCGTCCGGCTGTTGCGGTGCTATTTACGATTCCCTGGTAAAACCCTTCTCTGCCTTTTGGTGATAATTGGCTGGCTACGGTCGGCACCGCCGGCCAGACAAACATTTCACCGATAGTTAAGATAAGCATAGCGGCGAGAAACCCTCTAAAGTCGCTTGCAAAAGCGGTAATAGCAAATGATCCCATGAAAATAAGAATTCCAATCATAATTTGCTTTTTTAAATTATCCTGAAAAGCCCGAACAAAAAAGTTAACGAGCGGCTGGCCAAATACGATTAACAAGCCATTAACTGTCCATAGAAAACTATATTCTTTCAGGCTGATATTTATTTCTTGTGTATAGTTTGCGATAGTCGACTGCCATTGAACATAGCCAACCCAGCAAAGCATATAAGCTGTACATAGTATGAAAAGTGCCGTCAGCTTGCTGCGGTTCTTCACTTTGCCATTTTCCGCAATGACATTTGTTTGTACTCCGGTCACATTGGCCATTTGGCGATAACCAAAAGCGGCTATGAGAAAGAAAACAATAAACATAGCCAAGTTGGCCGCAAAGATATAATTAAAGGAGAAAGAAGCAACAAAACCACCCATTGCAGAACCTAGCGCCACCCCGGCGTTTTGCGAAATATACACAGCATTAAATGCCCGGCGTCCTCCTTTTGGCCAAACCGCACCAACAAGCGCGTAGACAGCCGGAAAGATCGCTCCTGATCCGAAGCCGACAATCGTTAAAAAGATAACATAATGGGGCCAGTCATGCCACATTGTCATGCCAGCCATCGCAATCAAATTTAAGCCTGCCCCAAGTAAAATCGTTCTGTAACCACCAAGACGGTCAAATAACGCCCCACCGAGCAAATTGCCCACAACGGTAGCCCCAGCATTTAACATTAAAACAATCCCTGCTATCGACAAGGATTTTCCTAATTCACCATGTATGTAAATGGTATTGAGAGGCCATAAGAACGAAGCACCTGTCACATTAATCACCATGCCGATCACTAACAACCAAACTGCTTTTGGCATACTGTATCCCCTCCTGTTTTATTTAATTATTTCGAGTTCCAAAATAGTATTGTAGATCGCCAAGCCAAATTTTTCAAGCCGTTTTCTGAACTTAAAATTCTGACTAATCTTCCACGGATGAAGCTCGCTTTCTATTGCTTATTCATGATAAAATTTCCTTTATGCTGCAGCATTTGCCCAGCTTGAAAGAGAGGGTGAGTTTAATAAAGATGAATCCATTTCCTTACGCAAGTGACAATAAGCGCTATCATACATGGAATTATCATTTACGCAATCATTTTGGACATAAAGTATTCAAAGTTGCGCTGGACGGAGGGTTTGACTGCCCAAATCGTGATGGAACAGTCGCATTCGGCGGCTGCACCTTTTGCAGTGCCGCCGGGTCGGGTGATTTTGCCGGCAGCCGGTCTGACAGTCTGGAGAAACAGTTTCACGATATTAAAGGAAAAATGCATCAAAAATGGAAGAACGGCAAATACATGGCCTATTTTCAGGCATATACAAACACTCATGCTCCCGTAGAAGTGCTTCGCGAGAAATATGAAACTGTTCTTAGCCAGGAGGGTGTCGTCGGTTTATCGATCGCTACACGCCCGGATTGTCTTCCGGATGAAGTAGTCGAATATTTAGCTGAACTAAATAAGCGCACTTACTTATGGGTGGAACTCGGTTTGCAAACTGTTCATGAAAAGACGGCACAACTTATTAACCGGGCACACGACTTTTCTACTTATGTAGAGGGGGTAGAGAAATTGCGTAAGCATGATATCCGCATCTGTTCCCATATTATTAACGGCCTCCCTCTTGAGACACCCGAGATGATGATGGAAACAGCGGAGACAGTTGCCCGCCTTGATGTTCAAGGAATTAAAATTCATTTGCTCCATTTGTTAAAAGGCACACCAATGGTGAAGCAATATGAGAAAGGGCTGCTTGAGTTTTTATCTCTTGAAGACTATGTGAATCTCGTATGTGATCAGCTCGAAATCTTGCCGCCGGAAATGATTATTCATCGCATTACTGGCGATGGACCTATCAACTTAATGGTTGGCCCAATGTGGAGTGTCGATAAATGGACCGTGCTCAATGCCATTGATGCTGAATTAAAACGGCGTAACAGCTTTCAGGGCGCACGACACCTCGAACTTTGCAAAAAAGATGAGAAACGGATTAATTATTAAAACTAGTGGATTTAAAATAAATGCTGGCTGTCGACTTTGTCGACAGCCATGTTTTTTTATAAGCTTAAATAGCTTTTTTAACGGCATTTAAAATATTGTACATTTGTACAAGAAAATTTTTTTATCTAGCATTTATAGTAATAGGGAGCTTATCCAGATGTTAACGAAGTACATGCCTAACAAACGCCAGCCTGCAAAACCTTTGAAATGTATGCACTCTCCTTAGATTTATCAAAAGAAGGAGGTCCAAAATGAGCTTTGATACAAATCTTGATGATTATAACGACGAAATGGAACGGGAGAAGAACGACGTCCAAAAGGTAGACGTTTTCATTGAAAGAGATGGAGAACGAATTGTTGCTAAGTCCTCTGTTCCTGAAACAACCAAAATTGTTATCGTTATTAATAATCAATTCACCAGCACACCAAATACTACGCAAATTGCGAGCGGGGCTGGAAGAAATAGCACAGCAGGAAATAATGCCGCGATTGATTCGTCAAACACCGAACAACAGCAAAGTGTGGGA
Organism: Bacillus sp. PK3_68; assembly: GCF_003600835.1. Lineage (NCBI taxonomy): Bacteria > Bacillati > Bacillota > Bacilli > Caryophanales > Bacillaceae > Bacillus > Bacillus sp. PK3_68. Next base: position 1,597,845 of record NZ_NQYC01000001.1, read on the forward strand.
GCGGAAGGAGAAGCCAAAAACTTCGGCCTAAACGGCGATCAGCAAGAGCCGCATGAAAAACATGGAAGCTGGAAAGATGATGAGGAAGGAATTGTCATTGTTATCAACAATCAGATCAATCGATCCGAAGAAACAGCAGGAGCGACTCAGGTGGCAAGCGGCAGTGGAACAGACAGCGCCGCTGGAACAAATGCAGCCGTCGCGAGCTCTAATACGAAACAGCAGCACGCTGTCGGCGGAGACGGCATTGCAGTCAACGATGGCGAGAATGGCGACCAAGAGGAAGTCTAATGCCAAGCTTTAGTAAGAAAGAAAACCCGCTCTTTGTAGCCAAGAGCGGGTTTTCTTTCTTACTCCTTCTCCTCAGTTAAATCTTGAATGGCGACTCGTGTTCTTTCTTCCAATGGGCCTCTTAAATGAACAGTTGCCATTTTCTCCTCTTCATGCAGTTCGTCAATCCAAACGGAAACACCTTGGAATGTTACATCAATATCTGCAGATGAAGATACGATTTGTTTTGCTCGTTTTATATCCACATTACTTACCTCCTAAATGATTTCATGCGCTTATTTTTTGGAAGTAAGTAAATTTTATACCTCAAGCTATAAGGAGAATCCCTAATGATTCATTCTCCCTTATCCAATCAATAATGGCCCTATATTTTGACTCTCACCCAGCAGCATCCGTCGATCAGTCGAATTCTACGCGTATCCCGCCTTCGGGTATAGATGTTCCATTCTTTACAAGGGACATCCACTATACTTTGTGTCGTCTAATAGCTGGCCTCAATCAGGCAAGCTGTCTCAATCTTAAAATAAAAAACCGGCGCATTAGCAGCCGGTCTTTCTCTTCTATTTACTTATCAGTACTTTTAATGCCGGGTGCTCATCCGCCAACTCCCTAAGCTGGTCCATCACACGTTCCCGCATTTGTTCTGGTATTTGCTTTAGGCTCTTTTCTGCTTCCTCTTCCTGGTCAAGGTCAAGGCACGCAAGTATCCTTCCGACATAGCCTTCTATTTTGAAAGGGGCTTTTTTAATAAGTGCTTTATATTCTTTTAGGGCTGCCTTTGGTTCACCAAGGAAAAGAAACGAATCTGCGAGCATTTCCCGGACATCTGCATCAGCAGGATGCTTCTCCTTTAGCATAAGCAGATATTCCTGGGCCTCCTTAATATATTTGTCTTTTCCATTTTCTGTCCCATGTGCCAAAGCTGAAGCAGCTGCTTTAAAACAAAAATTGTCATCCTCATGGCGTTTTAAATATAATTTTAATACCTTTAATGCCTCGTCTGCTACCTCTCGCTCTAAGTAAAAAGAAGCCAGCTGGCTATAGTTCTCAGAGTTATCAGGATCTAACTCAATTGCCTTTTCATATAAAGCGATAATCACACTAATTAATCCAACCGTCTTCAAACCGCCAGCAATCTTCTTCCATATGCCGCTTTTCTCTTCCTCGAGCTTTTCTATATAAGGGACAAGTGCACTGCCGCTGTTTCTATATATAGCTGCTGCATCTTCTGAAGGTAGCTTCATGCTTTTGATCAACTTTTCAATTTTCAATAATTTTCTCGAACTGTACAGAGCTTTCATCCATGGGTCATACAAATGTTCATTGGTCGGTTCTTTTTGAATCAATGTTTTTATTAAGGCCAAGGCCTCTTTCTCCTGCCCGTTATCGGTATAAAGCTCCGCCAATTTTGCTCTCAAGTTTACAGCTTCTTCTTTCTCAAGTAAATGGATCGCTTCTCTCGTCTCCAATACTTCACTAAGGGCAGCCAAGCGCCATTCTTCATCGATTGTTCCTTGCAGATTGATCAAATGATTCTTTAATTTCTGCCGCTCGGCTGGAGAGGCCATCCACTCTGCAAGCTGCTTTATCTCGCATGCTTGCGGAATGGCTTCAAATACGCGAAATCGATACTTTTTCGCCTTCCCTATATCGTCCGCTTCTTCATATAAACCCGCCAACTCTTCATGGGCAGCAGTAAAATCAGGATCGATTTTGATGCACTCCAGCAAATGACGCTCGGCAAGCTCATGTTTCTCCAACGCTCGATACAGTTTTCCGAGGCGATAATGAGGAAAGGTGTTCTTTTTGTCAAGCTCTACCGCTTCCAACAAAAGCGATTCAGCTATAGAAAAGTTTTCCAGATCCTCCTGGAAAATCGCCTCATAACAATACAAATCACTTAACGGATACTGGGTTCGAAGCTTTTGCAAAAAAGTGAGCGCGCGGTGAATAAAAGGCGTATCTTCTACATATTCAACGTATAAAGAAACCTGTTCTCCTAATCCGCTGCCTTGTATTAATCCTGTTTCCATAAAACCAAGGCCAAGCTCCTTTTCCTTGTCTTTTTCAGCTTCTTCCATCATCATGGCGCCAGCTCTTACGTATATATCGGGGTTATCCGCAGGCTCAGCATAACAGCGAATAACATTTTCAGCCCGCTGCCAGTCCCCTTGCTTAATAATTGACTGTGCTTCGTATACTGCCGCAAGCAGTTCTCCATCACTGTCAAGCTGCACAGCCTGTTTATAAGCTTCCTCCGCATGGCTATACATCTCACGGCCCATGCGCGTATGACCGATATATAACCAAAGAATTCCTGTTTCTTCCGGCACCACTTCCTCTGTCCCTATTTGCAAATATGCTTCTGCCCGCTCCCACTTTTCTTCATTCATTCGAATTTCGGCAATGCGCAAATAAGGATAGGGTACTGCAGGATTCATCTCCATTGCACGCTTTAGCCACTTAATCGCTCGGCTATCCCCCATCTCCATATAGCAACGGCCAATTTCATATATATAATAATGATCCTGTGGATAATCTTCAGACAGCTTTTTAAACTCAGCCATCGCCTCTTGAACTGCTTCCGACTCCAATAACATAAGTGCGTATGTTGAGCGAATAAATTCATCTGTTTGCGCTTGCTCAAGCGCTATAAGCGCCCATTGCTGTGCCAACTGAAACTGCGAGAACTCTGCATAACATCGCGCTAAGTAGGCATAAGCAGAAGGCTGAAAAGGATCTTTCTCAAGTGAACGCTTTAAATGAAAAATAGCTCTCTCTGTTTGATCGTTCTGATAATCTACGATTCCGAGAAGAAAATGGGCGTAAGCATTTTTTTGCTTGATATGATGCATGGCACGTTCGAATTCCTCGCCAGTTTGGTCATGCATATAATAAGAATGAGCAATGAGCAGCTGGATCTCCTCATCATCCTCACCAAATCGCTTTTTTACATTTTTAATCCACTTATTCAGAAATGGCTTAGCTTTTGGGTGCTGAATCATCGTCAAACCGATAATAGAAGAAAAAATTTCCTCGTCATTTTCTGTCAGATAAGCGAGAAAATCAGCAACGACTGCTTCCGCATTCTCCTCCATTTGTTCTAAATAGACAAATATTTTTTGAAAGAACTTATGAGTGCGCAGATCTAGCTGTTCAAGCATCTCTTTTTGTTCTCCCTGAACAAACACGAGCGAGAGCCGATCTTTTAATCGATAAGTGTGCGCAGCTTCTTCATAAGGAACAAGCAGTGTTTCCAGCTCGTTAGGATCTTGAACAAACAACACTCCAAGTCTGTCATCATACCCGGTAACAAGCTGAACATGTGACTGGTTTTCAATCAGCATATCGAGTACGATCGGACATCCGTTATCAATGAAATGCTTGTATAACTCGACCGTCCCTTTAAAAAATGCAGAGGAGAAGCCTAAAGAAGCCATATAATCAATAGCTGTCATTAACTTGGAGCCAGTCACATCAAAAACGTGCTCGGCAACTTCATCCTGCGACACATTTTTTCCAGCTGTTTGCATCATCATTGAAAGGGTAGCCGGTACACAATAATTCAACTTTTGCCGAATTGGCTGAATCATGATTTGTTGATAAGCTTTATTCGGATCTATTGTCCGTTCACTAAATATTGTCTTTTCTAGCACTGTTTTGTGTGCGGCAATCCATTGTTTTAATTCATCCCACTTTTCCAGCTTGTAAAGCGCTTCGGCTTTTAAATAAATGAAATAATCCTTATTTTCATGAAAGGGATTTTTGTTATTTAAATAATCAGCATGATCAAGAATCGCTTGGAAGTCACCAGCCAGACGAAAGCTACGCATTTGTTCCAACTGAAATACAGGGCATTCTGGAAAGACCTCGGTTCCTTTTTGCAGCATGTGAAGTGCTGCTTCGTGATTTCCTTGCCTTGACAACAAATCTACATATACGAGCAAGCTGACGTCACCACGTTCGTGAAATGGCAGATCAAGCCCTTTTTTCACTATCTGTTCAGCTTGTTCCCAATTATTCGTTTCTAAATAGAAATCCGCTAGCTGATCGGGCGACAACAAAGTGCCTGACTCTTCAATGAGACGTATATAATCGGCCGCTTCCCGGTAGCGGTGCAATTGGCAAAGTGCTTTGACAAGCAAAAGCCAAGCCGCTTTTTTTTCTTCGAGCGTCAAGGAATCGACGCCTTCATCAAACAAGCGCTGTTTCATCTTTGCCTCCGCCTCTAGACTCTTTCCTTGTTCAAGCAGGCTATAACAATACCAAGAAAATGTGCGGACAGAGCGAAAGCGCTTGTTGGCAGCCGTTGCTAAAAAATTGCTGTATCGATACATTGCTCCGGCATCGGCCAGCCGGATCAAACGGTAATATTCATCTTCAGTTTCCACTTGTTCAAGCCACTCCTGCAAAGCATTATATGATTTAAGTGCCCAGAGCTGCTGAATTGTCTCTATCAAGTCCGAAACAGTTTTGACGTAAGGCGGCTTTGTGACTACTGTGTTCAAAAGGCAACGCCCTTTCTTTTTTTATTTTTCCACCACTATTATTCTAGTAATTATATGCATTATATCAGCAACCGTTTATTTTATGTATAATCATCAGAGACTATCTTAATTATTTAAGCTGTGAAAGAGGGATATGCAATGAATGTAGATGGAATTCTTCCGTTCGCACGCATACTTTTAGAGAAAGCTATAACTAAAGGCAGCGCAGCGATTGATGCAACCGTTGGCAATGGCCATGATACGGTATTTTTAGCCAAGCTTGTTGGCGAAGAGGGGCATGTATTTGGTTTTGATATTCAGGAGCAGGCACTGACTAATACAACTGTCCGTCTCGAAGAACACCAGCTAAGTGAGCGGGTCACTCTATTTGGTTGCGGCCATGAACAGGCAGCGGCACTTATTCCTGCTGAATGGCAAAGCCAGTTAAAGGGAGCCGTATTTAACCTTGGCTATTTGCCAAAAGGAGACAAATCTATCGTTACAAAGCCAGACACTACCATTGCCGCTGTAGAGCAAATTTTCTCCATGCTTGTTTCCGGAGGCATTATTGTGCTCGTTATTTATCATGGTCATGAAGAGGGGGCAGTGGAAAAAGAGAAGCTGCTTAGCTTCGTAGAAAACATCGATCAACAAAAAGCTCACGTCCTCCGTTACGAATTTATCAATCAGGCGAATCATCCGCCGTTTATTATAGCCATTGAAAAAAGGTAATTTTCTGCGCTCTGATTACCTAACAACCATTTGAATCCTTTGACTGACCATCAAAAAAGCAGGCTATAGCCTGCTTTTTTATAATTCAGCTGCTTTTGCCAGCAGCTCCATTGATTTTAATTTGTCCTCGAAATGATACATAATGGACACAGCCATGATATTCTCCGTTTGATATTCCTCACTAATCCGCTTATATTGTTCACGCACACGTTCGGGACTCCCAATCACCATTCGCTTCCTGTTTTCGCAGATAAATTTACGTTCATATTCACTGTAACGGTAGGGTGCTGCTTTTTCAGGGCTCGGTGTGCCGTTCGACTTCATGCCTTGGGCCGTCATCAACAAGGATAGATCCAGGCTGGAAGCCAGCCACTCTGCCTTTTCATCCGTTTCAGCACAAATAGTGAACACAGCCACCATGCTCTTTGGCTTTGAAAGCCAGGGCGACGGCTGAAAGGAGTTCAGATAAGCAGCCAGACTCTCTTGCCCGTCCTCTCCGTTGATAAATTGGGCAAATGTGTATGGCAATCCTTTTTTTGCCGCAAGGAGGGCGCTTGCCGGACTGGAGCCAAGCAGCCAGACATCCGGCCTTGTTTGAATGAGCGGTGTGGCTTTCAGTCCTGGGTAAGGTATATTCTCTTCATCTCCCGCAAGATAGGCTAGTAATTCATCAATCTGCTCAGGAAAACGGTCCACTTGGCGATATTCGCCTCTATTAAGCGCCAAAGAAGACATTGGCATGCCACCCGGTGCCCGACCTATCCCCGCATCAATTCGGCCAGGAGCCAACCCTTCGAGCACTCGGAAATTCTCCGCTATCTTGTAGGGGCTGTAGTGGGGAAGCATGACTCCTCCGGAACCAATGCGAATGGCCTTAGTCTTAGCTGCCAAATAAGCCATCAATACCTCTGGCGAAGATCCAGCAAGACTTGAAGCGTCATGATGTTCTGAAACCCAGAAACGTTCATATCCTAGCGCTTCAGCATGACGAGCAAGCTGAACGGTTTGCGCTAGGGCTTCCTCTGCTCCCATCCCTTCTGAAATTGGCGATTGATCCAATATGCTTAATTGTAAACTCACTGCGCCATCTCCTTTTATTTCTGTCCATCTTTCTTCATCGAAATGTTGTTTTATGGAACAATCGCGGGAATACTTGCTGCACGTATCTGTACATTCGGCCATTAAAATAGAAAAAGCGGGAAACTGCTCCGCCTCTGCGAATGACTTTTTTGGAGAGCTTGTAAATGCCTGTTTGTTCATAAACTTTGCTATCCGATAAATACACACCTAGCAGTCCACGATTGATCAGTTTATGAAAGCGAGAATCTTTTATCCCTTCTATCTGCTCGTCCGCCTTCTCCATAAAATAAACGAGCCGCTCAAACAATTGTTTTTCATCCTGATAATAAAAACAGAAATTTAAATCTCCACCTTCCCGGTCTTCCTTCTGATCAATCAGATAATCAAGCAGAATGTGAAGCCCCTGTATATAGGGAAAATAACTGTTTTTTATTTGCTGTGCCTGCGCATGGCTTAATGGCTCATTTAAGCCGTATGATACTAAACAAAAAATAGCAAGCGTCGAACCGGTACAAGCAGAGAATTCGTACCATTCCATTTGCGGCCACTCATCTTGGTACTCTTCGAACCATTTAATCAGGCGGTACTCTCGTTCTTCTTTTTTAACATGCTTATGTATTTGTAAATCACAATAATAACGGCATAGCTCTTTAAGGTGAGGGGCAATCACCTCATACCCCTTCATTCCAGCGAGCACAGACTGACATGTGGTCACTAACTCAGATAAGTAACCGCCATCGTTTTGATCCATCCGGCCACGGTAGTAGTCACGAAGCGGGACGCCCGGCGTCAGAGAATCTTCCATCGATTCATGAAGCGCAGCAAAATCAGCTGGATCAAGGGACGTACTGCGGTCACAAAGATTGTCGAGATAATCACTGATGGTCTGGTAGGTAACAATAAAGCGGACAGCCTGGACGAGCCGGTCTCTCGACAATAATGCCAGCACAGCTCCTCCTTCACAATGAAACGTCTTATGTTCAATGCTGGAGAGAGCCTGGCGGCGCAGTTCTTCATTTGGAATCATCCCTGCTTTCTCTTTCCAATATTTCAGCTGTTCATGCACGACAGGAAACACTTTTTTATAAATATTGTGCATTAGATGAAGCGGCGTTACTGGTACAGGCATTGTGTCACCTCACTCCTCAATCACATATCCTAGTAAACGCAGCCGATTTTCCACGAACCCTTTCGCATAATGGAAAACTTCCTCTCTCTCTGGCTCGTTAAATATTTCATGATAGAGTCCCGGCCACTCTTTATAATGCATCTCTGACAAATCGAGCCGGTGAAACCATTTTCTGACGCTTTTTTTATCGACAATCAAGTCATCCCCCGCCTGCATGACAAGAAGCGGAACATCAGGCACTGCCCCTGTCTTTAAATCAGCCGTCTTGATGGCTTGAAGCAGTTCTCGGTACCAGCGAACTGACACTTTATTTACATAAAGCAAATCTTCTTTATCTGCTTGTCTTACCTCTTCATTTCTTGTCGCCATTTCAACTGTCAGTCCGGAAGAAAACTTCACTGAGGGCGAGAGTGAATTCAAACCATGCGATAGAATATCCATTACTTTAGGTGGCGTATGATTCATACCGAGACAAGGCGATGACAAAATCACGCCTGCTGTCTCCACTTCCATCTCCTGCAGCAGACGAATAGCAATTAGCCCTCCCATGCTATGTCCTAATATAAATAAAGGCAAATCAAATTGATACGCTGCCTGCACCCAGTCTTTTACTTCCTCTATATACTCATTAAATGATGAAATATGTCCTCTTTTAGCTCTCGATGTCATGCCTTGGCCGGGCAGGTCGCCCATCACTACATGAAAGCCGTTTCTGCGCCACATTTCAATCAGCCAACCATAACGGCCATGATGCTCCATCGCCCCATGAATCATAACGATGACACCTTTCGGCTGTTGTTCTGTTTCCCATTTCCACATCAAGCATCTTCCTCCGGCTTTTTGTAATCCTATACGTTTGTCTTCTATTATACAAATCAAATCGTTTTAGATAAAATAATAAGCAAGTCCATCCTGCTTTCTGTTGCAGGAAACATAAAAGGAGGAGAGAAAAATGATCTATCCTTATAACAATAAAACTCCTATTGTTGCTGATTCTGCTTATATCGCCGATTATGTAACAATTACGGGAGATGTAACTATTGGCGAAGAAACAAATATTTGGTTTAATACTTCTATTCGCGGGGATGTAGCCCCGACTGTAATCGGCAAAAAAGTGAGCATTCAGGATAATTCTGTATTGCATCAAAGCCCGAACAACCCGCTTGTTATTGAAGATGAAGTCACAGTCGGCCATCAAGTTATTTTGCACAGCTGTAAAATTAGAAAAAAAGCTTTAATCGGTATGGGTTCCATCATTCTTGATAATGCAGAAATTGGTGAAGGAGCATTTATCGGGGCCGGTAGTCTTGTTCCCCAGGGAAAAGTCATTCCTCCTCACTCCGTGGCATTTGGCCGGCCGGCAAAAGTGATTCGCCCAGTGAATGAGGAAGACAGAAAAGATATGGAGCGCATTGTCAGAGAGTACGTAGAAAAAGGACAGTACTATAAAAGCATACAAAAAAAGCCTGAAGACCGTTAAAGAGTCTCCAGGCTTTTTGCTGCTTATTAATTTGACGCCTGATCTTTTAAGATTTCAGCTTTGTCTGTTCTTTCCCAAGGAAGATCCACATCTGTACGACCAAAATGTCCATAAGCGGCTGTTTGTTTATAAATTGGACGACGCAGTCCAAGCATATTAATAATGCCCGCTGGACGCAGATCAAAATTATTGCGAACAAGTTCAACAAGCACATCTTCAGAAACCGTTCCTGTGCCGAACGTATCGACAGCAATTGAAACAGGCTGAGCTACACCAATCGCATAGGCGAGCTGGACTTCACATTTATCAGCAAGGCCGGCCGCAACAATATTTTTTGCTACGTAACGAGCTGCATAAGCTGCTGAACGGTCTACCTTTGTTGGATCTTTACCGGAGAATGCTCCGCCTCCATGGCGTGCATAACCACCGTATGTATCCACGATAATTTTCCGGCCTGTTAAGCCCGCATCTCCTTGAGGTCCGCCGATAACAAAACGGCCTGTTGGATTGATAAAGAACTTTGTATGTTCATCGATTAATTCTGCAGGGACCATCGGGTCAATGACATGCTCGCGCAAGTCGCTTTGAATTTGTTCAAGCGCAACTTCCGGATGATGCTGTGTCGAAATAACAATTGTATCGATTCTTACTGGCTTGTCGTTTTCATCATATTCAACTGTTACCTGAGTTTTACCATCTGGACGTAAATACGATAACGTTTCTTCTTTTCTAACTCTCGTTAATTGACGGGATAATTTATGAGCCAATGAAATCGGGAGCGGCATTAATTCTGCTGTTTCATTACAAGCAAAACCGAACATTAAGCCTTGGTCACCCGCACCAATCGCTTCAATTTCTTCATCGCTCATTTGGCCTTCACGTGCTTCAAGAGCCACGTTCACACCCGCTGCAATATCAGGTGACTGCTCATCAATGGATGTCAACACACCGCATGTATCGGCATCAAAACCGTATTTTGCACGAGTGTAGCCAATTTCCTTAACTGTCTCCCGAACAATTTTATTAATATCCACGTACGAAGAGGTTGTAATTTCCCCTGCTACGAGTACGAGTCCAGTTGTAACAGATGTTTCCGCTGCGACACGCGCATTTGGATCTTTTGATAAGATTTCATCTAGGATAGCATCGGAAATCTGATCGCAAATTTTGTCCGGATGCCCTTCAGTGACTGACTCTGAAGTAAAGAGACGACGATTTTTAGTCATGAAACTTCCTCCTTAAAATGATCAACTTACTGCCGATCGATAATGGTACGGTACTCATTTCCCCTAAGTTTACCCTTTTAAAATAAAAAAACCCCTCCTGAAATAAAGAGAGGAAAGGTTGGTCTTATCAACATAGGCCTTTCACTCTTATCGTTCAAGGTTTGCCCTTGCTGCAGGTTAGCACCTTTGTCTTGAGTACAAACTTATATTGTATAAGTGCCGGCAGTCGATATAACTACCAATCACAATCAAGCAGGTTGCCGGGCTTCATCGGGCCTGTCCCTCCGCCAGCTCAGGATAAGAGTATCCGTTCAAGGTTACATCATACGAAATCCGTTCGACAATGTCAACTGGTTTCGTATAAAATCTCTTCATTTTTTCGGTTTCTTTTATAGGAAATCGGACAATCTGTAAATAAAAAAAGTCGCAAAAAAATAAGTGAATAGTATAGACTATTAAATGTAATGTGTTATACTATTTTTGAACAAATAATGCGATAACAATTATTTAATTTCAGATAAAGGATGGTTATTAATTTATGAAGACTGTAAGTGTTTCAAGTGAAATTTTGGAACTTTTAAAAGGTGATAACGTAACAATGCAGCCATCTGTGCCGCAGCTCGTAGAAAAAGTACTTAATCGTAAAGAGGGCGTGTTAACTGCTTCTGGAGCAGTATGTGCTGAAACGGGAAAATATACTGGCCGTTCTCCTAAAGATAAATTTATCGTTGAAGAGCCTTCAGTAAAGGACAAAATTGATTGGGGACCGGTTAACGAACCAATTTCCCCTGAAGTCTTCGATCAATTATACACTAAAGTGATCAATTATTTAAAGGAACAAGAAGAATTGTTTATTTTCAAAGGATTTGCAGGGGCAGATCCAACCCATCGTTTACCAATTCAGGTGATCAATGAATATGCATGGCATAATCTGTTTGCTCATCAACTTTTCATTCGTCCAACTGAGGAAGAATTAAAAGATCATCAAGCAGGCTTCACAATCGTATCTGCTCCGAACTTTAAAGCAGACCCTACAGTAGACGGAACAAAATCAGAAGCATTTATTATCATTTCTTTTGAGCGCCGTATCGTTTTGATCGGTGGAACGGAATATGCAGGAGAAATGAAAAAATCGATCTTCTCTGTAATGAACTACTTGCTTCCTGAAAATGATATTCTGTCTATGCACTGCTCAGCCAACGTTGGCTATGAAGGTGATGTGGCCCTATTCTTCGGTCTTTCTGGTACAGGGAAAACAACTTTGAGTGCAGACCCGAACCGCCGCTTAATCGGCGATGATGAACATGGCTGGTCTTCTAATGGTGTATTTAATATTGAGGGCGGCTGCTATGCAAAAACAATCGGCCTTTCCCGTGAAAAGGAACCACAAATCTTTGATGCCATCCGTTTCGGCTCGGTTCTTGAAAATGTAGTGCTTGATGAACAGTCTCGCATTCCAAATTACGATGATAACACCCTGACAGAAAACACGCGTGCCGCTTATCCGCTACAAGCAATCGATAACATTGTTGATCCAAGCGTAGCTGGCCATCCAAATACAATTATTTTCTTAACAGCTGATGCATTCGGCGTACTGCCTCCAATCAGCAAGCTAACTAAAGAGCAAGCGATGTACCACTTCTTAAGCGGCTATACATCTAAACTTGCCGGTACAGAGCGCGGTGTCACTTCTCCGCAAGCAACATTCTCTACTTGCTTCGGTTCACCATTCCTTCCGCTTGAAGCTACACGCTATGCGGAAATGCTTGGTGAGAAAATTGATGAGCACAACGTTCAAGTGTTCCTTGTAAACACTGGCTGGACTGGTGGCGAGTATGGCGTTGGTTCCCGCGTAAAGCTTGCGTATACACGTGCTATGGTCCAAGCAGCTCTCGAAGGCGAATTAAATAACGTAGAAACGTATACGACAAAAACATTCGGCTTGCAAATTCCTCTTCATGTACCTGGTGTGCCGGATGATGTTCTCATTCCGCGCAAGGCATGGGCTGATGAAGATGCTTTCATGACAAAAGCAGCAGAGCTTGCTGGCAAGTTCCGTGAAAACTTCAAGAAGTTCTCCAACGTCTCAAAGGAAATTATTGAACTTGGCGGACCACAAATCTAATATACAAAAAGAGGCCTCTGCTAAATAGCAGGGGCCTCTTTTTGTATATGACTTTAACTGTCCGCTTTTCGAACAGGTTCCTTTTCTGAATGCGTGTCTGCCCGATCTTTTTCAAAGATCATAAGTAAAGCCGGCAGCAGCAAACCGCGCACGATAAATGTATCAATTAATATTCCGACGGCGACAATAAAACCAAAGACAAATAAAATTTCTATTGGCTGTGTCATTAATACGGCAAAGGTCGCAGCTAAAATAATGCCGGCAGACGAAATAACCCCCCTGTTTTAGCAACAGCAGTGTTGACTGCTTTTTTTAAAGAATGGCTGCTTCGCTCCTCCATATAGCGTGATACTAAAATAATATTATAATCGATGCCCAGTGCGACAAGAAAGATAAATGAGTAAAGCGGCACCCTTGTGCTGATGGCATCAATGCCAAATAGCATATTTGTTAAAAACATCCCAATACCAAGGGCAGCTAAAAATGAAAGCAGAATGGTACCGACCATGTACAGGGGCATTTTAACGGAACGGGTCAATATCACCAGCATGACAAAAATCAATAGTGTTTCCAGCAGAACAATTACTTTAAGATCACGGCTGTTTAACGTACGGTCATCCAGCTTCTCTGCTGTCTCTCCAGCGAAATAAAGGGTTCCCTTTGCTCCGGAATCAGCAATGACCTTCTCTGACTTCTTTCGCAGACTGGCAAGTGCATCCATAGCCGGCCGTTCATAGGGGCTTCCGTTGAATGATAACGACAATTCATGCGCTTTATTATTCTCTGTTGAAGCTTGGAGCCGTACCTTAGCCACATTCTCCTGCTTCTCAAGCTCGGCCGTAAGCTTTGTCATATCTCCTGTTCCTTCAAATAAGACTATTGTGGGAGCAAGATCTCCTGCCGCAAATTTTTGTTCAATGATTTCATATCCCTCAAGTGACGGCATATTGTCCGGAAAGGATTTTAACGTGTTAAATTCATATTTAACATTTAATACATTAAGTGAAGCTAGCAGTAACAGCGCGATAACGATACTGCCAATAGCAATCGGCTTTGTTGACACTATCCGGGCGATCCGGTTCCAGAACCCGCTATCTCTTTCAGTTTTGTCCCCTGCTTTCGGTACCTTCGGCCAGAATGCTTTTCTGCCAAACAACACAAATAATGCAGGAACCAGCGTGACGGAAGCAAGCATAATAACAGCCATGACGGTAGCGAAAATTGGGGCAAAGTTTTGATAATCCCCAATGACAGCGAAGAAGAGTACGAGCATAGCTGCAAGCACAGTTCCTCCTGAGAAAAAGACCGGTTCTCCCGTCTCGCGCATAGCATGTTTCATCGCTTCAAACTTGCTTTCATGCCGCTTTAATTCTTCTCGATAACGGGCTAGCACAAACAATGAATAGTCCGTTACTGCTGCAAACAGCAAAATCGTCATAATAGACAGTGACTGGCTGCTCATTTCTAAGCCAGCTTTTCCATATAACCCTAAAATACGGTCGGTTACCGCATAAACGACCACTGAGGCAAGCAATGGGATAAAAGCTAGCAATGGGGAACGATAAATAACAATAAGCAATACTAAGATGAGTCCAACAGTGGACAACAAGAGTACAATATCTGCTTGAGAAAAAAGCGCAGTTGTATCTACTGCAATACCTGCTGGCCCGGTTACACGCACTTGAAGATCGCTTGCTTCCTTTTCAGCTGTTGAAGTTATTGATTGAATTCCCTTTTTTAACTGATCATTTTCCAGGCCTTCTTTAAAATTTAATGGAATAGCTGCAGCTGAGCGGTCCTTTGACAAAAATTGGTTCTGTGCGGGTGGAGGAAGCTGGTCGAAGGGCACTATTTCCTTTAAATGGTTTATTTGTTTTTGCTTAATCGCCTTGACCACCTTAGCGAGCTCGGCAGTTTCAATTTTTTTGTTGCCAGCACTAAAGACAAGAATAGCTGGCACGCCCTCATCGTTCGGAAAGTACTGGTTTACTTTTTCTGCGGCTTCTATTGCTGGCGAATCGCTTGGGAGTGACTCAATGGAGGAAACACTGTAATCACGTGAACTTGGGGCGATGCTACTTAACAGCCCTGCAATCAACAGCCAAATGATTAAGACTGTCCACATGCCTTTTCTTGTTGATATCCAATCAGTTAACGCTCCAAGTATTTTTTTCATTTTTCCTCCCCCTTTTGTTAAATTTTATTCCTTCTCTTTATTTAAAATTAAAACCGACATATGTGTCAAATATAATTGTTTAAAAAGGAGCTTCAATTTAATCCGCTCCCTCTATACCAAACTTCAAATAAATAATCAGCCCATTCCTCTATCGGCAATGCCAATACATTTGGGGTATTAATCAGCTGAAAAAATAAACTCGCCAGTATGGCAAACGGTACATCTTCACGAATGTCCCCTTCCTGCTGCGCTTGCTTAAATAGCCGCTCCAGTTGTAAGCTCAATGCCTGATGCATCTCCATCACTTCTCCCACCAGCTCTTCTGCTTTCTTCGATTGCGACACATCGATTTTACGTATGTCACCGAGAATAAAGTGAAGATCGGCTTCCTCCATATAAATACGTAGTAATTGGCGAAGGGCTGGTATGGGTTCTTTTTCGTCTACCCTAGATGCTCTGCTGACTGTTCGGTCCATCGCTCGTTTCATACAGGTAGCCGCCACCTCCTCACGATTGGAGAAGTATTGATATATTGTACTGCGTGCACCCGAAACAAGATGTTCGGCGAGTCTTTTTAAGTGAAAACCATTATAGCCGTGCTCAATGATGAGCTTCTCTGCTGCGTCTAGTAGTTCTTCCTCCGTGAATGCTCGTTTTCTTGCCATCTGACCTCATCTCCTTTCTAGTTGTACAGTCTATAATAAAAAAGCGGCTGAAATCGCTTCCGCCGCTCTGTTTATTAGTTTGTTGAATTTAAGGAAATCAGCCTGTATGTAACCTCTGTATGATCTTTTTGCCATTCAATTTTTTCAATAATAGCTGTGCCCGTAATATCTCCGTCTCTTGTTTTATAAACATGAATAGGAATATCTATAGGGTACAAGCGGTATCCTTCTTTTTCAAGGAAAATAAATTTTCTTCTTTTCTATGCTCCTTCCCCTTTGTCACAATCATTGTATTTAGTTCCATTGGCATCCCCATGCCAGTCCCCTCCTTGTTATTCTTTTTTATCTTGTTTTTCATCCATTCACATAAATCAGCTACAATCTTTCGGTTAATTGCCGGTGGGAAATAGTGATCATATTGATCAAAATACCATGTTTCAGCCGGATGTTCTACTTCTTTCAACCTCTCCTCTAAACGAAATGCGTGCTCAGGTGAAACATTTTTGTCTTTTAATCCGTGGATAATCAGGACAGGCGCTTTTAGCCTCTCAAGTTGATAAAGTGGGGTACGCCAATTATATAGCTCTTCCTGTTTATAAGGGCTCGCTCCAATTACCCTTTTCATCATCCGGCGTAAATCTTTTCTTTCCTGGTAGGTTAATACCATATCAGCTACTCCTCCCCATGTTACCACCGAAGCAGCCTGTTCCTTTTCAAGAGCAGTGAGCAATGCCATGACCCCACCTCTAGAAAATCCAAAAATATGGACCCGATTCGTTACACGCGGATGGGATTCCAACAGGTCGAAACCAGCAAAGGCGTCTTCTCTATCTTCTCCAGCAAAATCTTCATTCCCTTCCCCACCGCGATTGCCACGATAAAAAGGAGCGAAAACGATAAAACCTTCAGAAGCAAACTGAGCAATGCGGGCAGGGCGAACCATCCCCACATTTTTTATTCCGCCCCGCAAATAAAGAAAACCGTCATATGTACCTTCTGTTGCTGGTTCTGCCAGAAGCCCCTTGACTTTTAATCCGTCCGACCAGTAAGTAACCATCGATAGGATAACATGCGGATTTGGGGAAGGAAAACGAAAGCTTTCAATTATTCTTTCCATTTCATCACCCCATTCCTTCTCATTTCAGCCATTGTTTATCGAGCAAAAAATCCAATGTCCTCTCAACCACTTCATCTTGCATTAAAAAGCTGAAGCACTCAGCCATTCTTTCTACACGCAAGTTTTGGCCAAACAAAACTGGACCAGCTGTCTCCAAATAGTCGTCTTTTTTTTCTATTTCCCTTATTTTCGCAAAAAAAATCGCCTTTACAAAGGGATTTTTTGGCCTTCTCACAAAATACTCGCCCACAAACCGCAATTCTTCGATGAATGCTCCTGTCTCTTCAAACACTTCTCTATTGGCTGCCTCTTCAATCGTTTCCCCTTCTTCTACCTTGCCTCCGGGAAATTCGAACCCTCTCTTCGAATGGAGTGTCAGTAGCCATTTTTGCTTGAAACGACAAAAAACAATGACATGCCGGGCAGGCAATGAAAAGGCCTCGCGCTCGAAAGCGAGCGTCACCCGGCAGCCATTTTTATCTATAAATTCAACCATGCCCTCCCCCTGTCTCCATTCCACATTCACAAACAGAGCCGCTTGCAAAGTTTCTCAAGTTTGAATTTATTATACCTTATTTTTCTCTTCCAGGGCGAACAAAGTCCTACTTATTACATTTCCCACACCTCTTTTACATACTGCTTTGCTTCTTCATCTCCAAGTTTATAAATGATTTTATAAATCTTTTCCATATGTTCATCATATTGGTCGTTTTCCTTGTCTTTGTGGTATTCCCGGTAAGGAATATGGGCTCGGAAAAAATTCGCCCATTCCGTTGTATAGTTAGCATCAAATAGCTCTCTCAATTCTGTAATTTCAACATCTGTTGCATAAATTTTAAAATTCCAGGGAGATACTGTTGGCTGCCTCATAATCTCCCCGTTAGCAAGCGAAATATAATATTCATTTTTCTCTTCTTCCATGTTAGACACCTCCTCTGCTTATCGTTCCCTGTCTATTTATAAAAATGAATGAAATGAATCATTTTCTCTTCGTACTTATTCATTGGTTTATTCGGCTGAATTAGGGTATAAATGTTAATAAAGGGACAGGAGAGAGAACGCATCTACACTAAAACAAAGGAGATGGTCAAATTGAAACTGGTAGATGAACTGTTTGAAATTTACCGCGGAAAACTTCAGGGAACAGAAGAAGACTTAGACATGATTACCTTAGCTGTACTTGAACAGCTCTCTCAAAAAGAAATTTTAAATATAATTAAAGAATTAAACGAGGAGGAGCTAGCTTATTTTTTCCGCCTCTATCTATTTGAAGCGTTAAAGCAAAAGTTTGATATGTACGATATAGAAGACAATCTTGGCGATAAGCGCATGTACCATTAAATACATAAAAAATTTCTCCAATGGCAAGAACCTTTGGAGGACAAATAAATTGATTTCTCTATACATGAACTGGTATCGTTTGTTGAAGAAAAAGCGGCGCCTCTATAAGATGGCAGTCGAGCGAATACTTATTAGTAAACCAAGTGCTCCCAGTGGTGGGGCATTCTTTTATTGCCATTTAGTTGATGCTGCTTATGATGATCATTAAAAAGGATGCTCCCCACGGAAGCATCCTTTTTACAATTATTTTCCTAAGAAAGACTTCAACATCCAGACATGCTTTTCAAGTGATTGGTGAATGGAAAGCAACATATCACCTGTTGTTTCATCGTTCACCTCTTCAGCAAGGTCCATAGCTTCTTTCAACTCATTAATCATTGTTGTAAAGTCGTTCACTGTAGATTGAACCATTTGCTCTGCTGATTCTCCACCTTCTGCTTCATTTACAGAAGCCATTTGTAATGACTCTTTAAGCGTAGCCACTGGCTTTCCTTCAAGCGCAAGCAAACGCTCAGCCAATTCATCAATATGAACTCCTGCTTCTGTGTAAAATTCCTCGAACTTTTCATGAAGAGCAAAGAATTGCTGGCCTTTTACAAACCAGTGATAATTATGTAATTTCGTATACATCACTGTCCAGTTGGCAATTTGCTTGTTGACACTTTCAATTAATTGGTTAGACATCACTATATTCCTCCTGTCATTTATCCTACTCTTTAGTTATTACCACTATTTTTGCCTTTTAAAACCCCTATTCTTTTCTGCAGACAAAGAAGAAAAATGATATGATAGTCCTGGGAGGGAAGTTAATTGGTTATTATTATGATTGTTTCTGTTATTATAATTGGAATCGTTATTGCGCTGTCTGTATTTACAGTGAATAAGGGTTATTCGTATAAACATACAGTCGATCCCTTGGAAAACAACCCGCATTTGCCTCCGGAGGACGAAAAAAAAGAATCAGATTCGAAATGAAGGCGGATGTCTCATGCTGAAACAACTTCTTGTCTTTATCATCCGATTTTATCAGAAAGTGATTTCCCCACTAAAACCACCAACCTGTCGTTTCTATCCGACATGCTCTCATTATGGAATGGAGGCTGTCAAACGGTTTGGTGCATGGAAGGGCGGATACTTAACAATTATTCGGATTTTAAAGTGTCATCCCTTTCATCCTGGCGGATTTGATCTTGTTCCAGAAACATGGGCGGACCGCAAGAAAAAGAAAGAAAGCTTTAAAGAAGAGACGAACAAATGAAAATGATGTGATAGCCTCGTTTTGAAAGTAAAAAGATGATGCGAAAAGCAGAGACACGCCTGACTTTTCGCATTATCTTTTTTATAAGAAGAATCATTTTTCGGCATCAGCTCTTATGTTCAAACTGAGCTTTTAATTGTCGGCGCAGCAATTTCCTAGAAGCATTTCTCGGTAATGTGTTCACTTTAATAAAATAAGCCGGACATTTATATTTCGCTAAACGTGCTTCACAAAACTGTCTTAGCTCCTCTTCAGTTACCGATTCTCTTTCGACGATAAAAGCCGCAGGAACCTCTCCCCATCTCTTATCAGCCACACCGGTAACACCTACTTCTCTAATTGCCGGATGATGAAGCAGGACAGATTCTATTTCTGCAGGATAAACATTTTCTCCACCAGAGATGATTAAATCAGACCGGCGATCCAGCACGAATAAAAAGCCATCTTCATCTATATAACCAATGTCTCCAGTATGAAACCATCCATTCATAAAAGCCGCTTGGTTGGCCTCTTCCCTGTTCAAATAGCCCTTCGTCACATTGGGACCTTTAACGAGGATTTCTCCCTCAGCGCAAGGAGGGGCATCAATTTTTAATTGGCATGGGAACAACGGTTTTCCTGCTGAGCCTAGCTTTGTCAAGCTATACTCAGGAGGAAGCGTGACAATTTGCGACGAAGTTTCCGTCATTCCATACGTTTGAAAGACTGGTATCCGCTTTTCCGCACAAGCTTCGAGAAGCGGCTTTGGAGCCGGTCCACCACCAAGAAGCATACAACGAAAATTTTGATGATAGCTTCCTTCCAGTGTTTCTACAAGACGAGTCAACATAGCTGAAACCACGGAAATAATAGTTCCTTCGCCGCGCTTAAGCGCCTCATTAATTACTTTCTCATCAAAATGCGTATATAGACGCACAGGCATTCCGTAAAGGACACTGCGCATTAAGATGGAATAGCCGCTTATATGAAAAATCGGCACCGCACAAAGCCAGCAGTCATTCTCATGCAGTCCTAAATTAAAAGCTGAGCCGGTTGCACTCCACCAGTGATTTCCATATGTTTGCCGAACCCCTTTCGGCTTCCCTGTTGTACCAGATGTATACATAATGGAACAGGTCTCTTCAAGAGAAAATTCTTCCTTGCTCGTAAATGGATGAGCAACGAAAGTGTCAGACAATCTTTTTCTAACAAAGGTGCCCTTCAAATTTTCGACTTTTTTTTCATATATAGAATCATAAATAATAGCTGCTATTTCTGCATCTTCCAGTTGCCACATCAATTCAGCTGCTGTTAACCGATGATTTAAAAGAACAGCTTCAGCGCCGAACTGCTGGAGGGCATGGATGACACATACGGCATCTGGCGTGTTTTGTATGAGCAATCCAACCCGTACGCCTGCTTTTAACCCTTCTCTTTCTAACTCAGCTGCCCAGCATAGTGACTTTTCATATAGCTGAGCAAATGTCCAGGTGCTTTCTTCAAAAAACAGAGCTGGACGATCAGGCGTCAAAAAGGCCCGCTGTTTTAACCAATTGGGTACTCTGTCGGCCATTCTTCAGTCCTCCTGCTCCGCTCTGACTGACAAAAAAGCTTGATGGCTGCCCATCAAGCTTTTTACATATACCCGCCAGCCGGAGGGTTTTAAATAATTATTCGCTTTTAATATACCTAGTTGTTGCCTCTTGTCTCCCAAGAATAAGGAACCTTGCCTCAATGAAATCAGAAAGCAATTGTTTTAAGGAACGAACAAATGGCTTTTATTTTCATTATGGAAATCTAGGGAATTGACCAAAGTCTGGCTTGCGTTTTTCTTTAAAAGCGTCTCTGCCTTCTTTTGCTTCCTCAGTCGTATAGTAGAGAAGTGTCGCATCTCCAGCAAGCTGCTGAAGGCCAGCTAGACCGTCTGTGTCTGCGTTCATAGCTGCTTTAAGGAAACGTAGAGCTGTTGGGCTCTTTTCAAGCATTTCTTCACACCATTTCACCGTTTCTGCTTCAAGCTGGTCAAGTGGAACAACCGTGTTTACAAGACCCATGTCAAGAGCTTCCTGGGCATTGTATTGACGGCACAAATACCAAATTTCACGTGCTTTTTTATGGCCGACAATACGAGCTAAATAACCAGAACCATATCCTGCATCAAAGCTGCCGACTTTTGGTCCTGTTTGACCGAATACTGCGTTTTCTGCTGCAATTGTCAAATCACAAACAACGTGAAGAACATGTCCGCCACCAATTGCATAACCTGCTACCATAGCAACGACTGGCTTTGGAATCACACGGATGAGACGCTGTAAATCCAACACATTCAAGCGAGGAATTTGGTCTTCTCCTACGTAGCCGCCATGTCCGCGCACTTTTTGATCGCCGCCTGAACAAAATGCTTTATCGCCAGCTCCTGTCAAAACAATGACGCCAATTTTCTCATCATCTCGAGCATAAGCAAAAGCATCAATCATTTCCATTACCGTTTTAGGACGAAAAGCGTTATGCACTTCAGGACGATTAATCGTTACCTTCGCAATACCATTGTATGTTTCGTATAAAATATCTTCGTATTCGCGTTCACTGACCCAATTAATAGCCATATATCATTTCCTCCTTATTATGTATGGGATAAAAACTCCTTTATTATTGTACCAAACTTCTCGGAATCTTCCACATGAATCGCATGTCCCGCTCCCTTTATTTCTTTCCAGATGGCCGAAGGAAGCAGTTGTGCCATTTCAGAGGCAATCTTTGTAAACTTTACGTCCTCTGTTCCTGTAACAAGCAACACCGGCATAGAAAGCGTCGGAAGAACCTCCCACCAGGAAGGCTGTGAACCGGTTCCCATTCCTCTTAATGACCTGCTAAGACCAATGACAGAGTTTCTCAGGCGCTGTTGATAAATAGCCTGTTGTTTCCACTGTGGCAAATTATTCTGTGTCGCGAACAAAGGGATCCTTTGCCAATAATCAACGAAGGACTCTATTCCCTCTCGTTCAATTCTCTCTGCCAGCGCTTCATCTGATCTTTCCCGTGCCTGGCGCTCCTCCGGCGTTTTTAATCCAGGGGAAGCACTCTCCAATAGTAAAGACTGTACAGACTTCGGGAAAAGAACAGCAAGCGTTAGAGCCAGCCTCCCTCCCATAGAATAACCCATAACATGGAATTGGGGATGGCCAAGCTCCTTCATTAGCGCTTTCATATCCTCGGCTGCCAGTTCAATGCTGTACGCTTCCTCCTCCAATGGGCAGCTGCTTTTTCCATGACCAATAATATCGACAGCGATGCACGTATAATCCCTTTTTAAATGAGTTATCGTTTCCTTCCATGTTTCTGAACTTCCAGTAAATCCGTGAAGGAGCAGCAAAGGAGCTCCTTCACCGCTTACTTCAACATAATAACGGCGTTTTTGAATGATTATTTCCAAAAATCATCACCCGCCGTCAATTTGTTCATTTCCTGGGAAACCTTTTCCCATAATCCGCGGTGAGCGACTACATTTTTTGCACGATCGGTTATTGCCTCGATAATGAACAACCCTTCTTCTGCTGCAGCTTTTTTCATACTTTCGTGAAGAGAAGCTAAGTCTGTCACCTTTTCGTAACCAGCTCCATACAGGTTGGCTGCATGGACAAAGTCAAGATCAGCCGGTGTTCCAAATAATTGCTCAAAATGCTTTTCTTCAGCAGCTTGCGGCAAGTAAGAAAAGATGCCGCCTCCATTATTATTAATAACAATGACTGTCATTTTTATGCCATTTAGCTTTGCAGCCAATAAACCGGTTAAATCATGAAAGAGAGACAGGTCTCCTAAAATTAAATAAAGTGGAGAAGCAACAGCTGCCACACCAAGCGCGCTAGATACTAAACCATCGATGCCGTTTGCTCCCCGGTTGGCCAATAAACGAATTCTCCGCTCATCTGTAAAGAAGAAAGAATCAAGATCACGAATTGGCATGCTATTGCCTACAAATAAAGCCGATTCATTTGGAAGCTTCTTTAGTATTTCATAAAATAGCTTCCCTTCATCGAGTTCCTCGTGTTCCTCTACACTTCTCATTATTGCCCTCGCTGCTTGATTCATGTGAACCCAACTTTGCAGCCAAGAATCTGATTTTACCGGTTCATTTAAGCAGGCGGAGAGGGCGGAACAAAAAGCGCTCTCATCTGCAGCCAGCATGTGGGTAGCCGCGCCAATTGGATCTCTCCAGCCACCACCGCTGTCCACTACACAATGCATTTTGACAGAATGTCTGTTGATAAACTGGGTAAGAGCTTTTGAGACAGGCATTGCTCCGAAACGGATAACAACATCAAAGGACGCCTGTTGCTTGACTATCTCATTTCTTAGAAAAGCGTCATAACTGTCTATAATGACCCGCGAGTGAGCCGTGCCGCTTCGCAAACCAGACAGCGGATCTGCCAGTATGGGATAGTTCAGCTTTTCAGCCAGCTCAATTACCGCTTTTTCAAAGCCTTCTGACTGCTGTTCTCCACAAACAATGATCCCTTTTTCAGTTTCCTTCAAAATAGCAGCGATCGCTTCTATATCTTGCTGCGGGAGGATACGTTTTCCTTCGCTAAGATGAACAGCCGGTAAGGCTTTTGTTTCCAATCGTTCAAATAAACCATCATACTCTGGAAGAAGTGGTTCACGAAAAGGAAAGTTTAGATGTACAGGGCCTGCTGGCGACTGCTTAGCCATATGTACCGCTTTTGCAGCAGTCATACGTACATAGCGAAGCATACTCTCTTCTGCATCTGGAAGGGCCATCTCAGCAAACCACTTCGCATGGGTTCCATATAAACGATTTTGATCAATTGATTGTGGTGCTCCTACCTCTCTTAACTCATGTGGCCGGTCTGATGTAAGCACAATAAGAGGGATACGTGCATTTTTAGCTTCTGCTACTGCGGGCAAGTAATTAGCTGCTGCTGTGCCAGAAGTGCATAATAAAGCAGTTGGCTTTCCAGAGGCTTTTGCTAATCCAAGAGCAAAAAAAGCAGCAGAGCGTTCATCAATCTGAATGTAAACCTTTATTTTGGGATGCTCCGCTAACAAAAGCGCCATAGGAGTAGACCGCGAACCCGGACTAATCACGGCGCTTTCTACTCCTGCTTTTACAAGCCCATCAATAAAGTGGGCATTATATAATGTTAAATTTCTTCGATTACTACTCATCAGCCATTTCTCCTAACGCTCGCAACATAGGCCGAAATTTGATACGCGTTTCCGCCAATTCGCTTTCTGGCTCTGAATCTGCTACAATCCCACAGCCAGCATATAAAAAGGCCTGTTGCTTGCTTAATAAACCTGATCGGATGGCAACAGCAAATTCACCGTTTTTCCGGTAATCCATCCAGCCAATAGGTCCTGCATAAAAACCTCTATCCATTTTCTCAAGCTGGCGGATAACAGGGAGCGCCTTGTCATTCGGAAGCCCGCCAAGCGCAGGCGTAGGGTGAAGCTTTTCGACGAATTGCAAAATAGAACGACTTTCTTCCGTAAAACCGGTAACAGGTGTATACAAGTGCTGAATATCCCGGACTTTCATCAGCCCAGGGGTTGATGGAATATTTACTGTATAACACAAGCTTTCCATTTCTTTCTTAATCATTTGCACAACATAATCATGTTCTATACGATTTTTCTCATCGTTCAGCAATTCATTTCCTAAGTTTTGGTCCTCCTCCTCTGTTTGCCCTCTTTTAATAGAGCCGGCAAGACATGTAGACAAGGCTCTCTCATCTCGCTTGCGAACTAACCTTTCAGGGGAGGCTCCAAGAAAGCATGATTCCATCGCTTCCAAGGAAAAAATAAAGCTGTCTGGCTGCTCCTCAATTAACCGCTCCAATACTCGATCTTGAGCAATCTCCTCATCAAAGACAGCCATAATCTTTCTTGCAAGCACGACTTTTTTTAATTCATCATCCGAGCGAATCTGCTTGACTGCTTTATGAACCGCCCGTTTCCATTGCTCGGTGTCCTTCTCTTCTACATGAGTGAAGGGCCTATTAGAGTCTTCCAATTGTTCTATACCAGCCTGTTCCAACAGCCAGTCCTTTTTAGACTCCAGCTTATCAATGAGCTCGTCTAGTTCATCGGAAGGACAAATGACATTCGTTGTTAAGTAACATTCCCCTTCATATACGGTTAGCATGTATTCTGGCAAATAAAAAAAAGCGGATGAAAATTTAGACCATTCCTGTTCTTGTTTCTGCTTGGGATCAAAAGAAAAGCCACCAAATAAAACCGGACCGACCCCATATGCATCAAAAGAGTTGTGAATAAATGCACATTTAATCATATCGTTCCATTTTTCTTCTGTCTCAGCATAACGTGATTGATCCGTTTTTTCGTTGCGTATAGTATAGATATTGCCTAAGCCGACAATCTCAACGTCCCCATCGCGGTCTTTCCAAAAAAAGCGTTCTCCTGCATAAAGTGCTCGTCCGCTTTTATAAAATTGTAAAGAATCCATCCAATTCATCTTTTCTACATAACTAAATAGAGCAGTTTGTTTATTATGCTGCTTTTCATGAATCGACTGTATAAAAGCTTCTTTAATCGGCTGGCTTTTTATAGTAGACAATGAACTCTCCTCCATTGCACTTAAATCAATTATTTCATTCTAGTCAAACCTATTTAAAGATACACCTCTAGAACTCTTCCTGTCAATGATTCCCCCTTTATTTGCTGTTCATCCAATAAAGAGCTGTTGTTTCTTCCTTATTTTCCCTTACTTGCATTGTATGTTTCAACTAAGAGAAGAAAGGAAATAAGAAATAGAAGAAATATTTCTTCGGAATGTACCTATTAGAAGATAGAAGGATGTGAAGGCAATGATATCAAATGAACAGATACAAACATTAAAAAATGAGTTGCTTACACAAAAAGAACAGCTTACTCACCATAAAGACAGAGAAGGAACAGATCCTGAAGCGGGTAGTGAACGGGATACAACAGGTGAACTATCTATGTATGATAACCACCCTGCAGACATAGGAACAGAATTATATGAGCGTGGAAAAAACCAGGCACTGAGTGATCATCATGAAAGTGAATTAGAAAAAGTGAAAAATGCATTAGCAGCAATTGACAATAATAAATACGGAAAATGTATGGAATGCGGAAAGGATATTCCTTTCGAACGTTTACAAGCTGTGCCAACTACACTTTACTGCGTAGAGCATACACCAGAAAAAACAACGGCAGACGACCGGCCTGTAGAAGAAGAAATTCTTCAACCGGGCATATATGGCCGCTTCCAGCATAGAGATGAGGAAATAAAAGATTATGAAGATAGCTTCCAGGAGGCAGCAAATTACGGAACCTCAGAAACCCCGGCTGACTTTACTAGAGGACACACGGACTATAACACTTTATATGAAGATATCGAAGAGGTTACCGAAGGATTTACAGAAGAGTACGAGAACTTTACGGCCACGGATGCGGAAGGAGAAAATGAAGGATTTTATCGTTCTTCAAAAGAACAGCACTATGTGGAAGAGTTGGATGAGGAGGAAATAGAATCTCCTCTAGGAAACATTCCTTATAAAGAAAAAGACAGTTATATTGAGGACAAAAAATAAAAGAAAGCCATTTGACTACCTAGTCAAATGGCTTTCTTTTCATGATCGTTACAATAAAAAAACTGTTTTCAAGCGAATGAAAACAGTTTTTATGACCCGTACGGGATTCGAACCCGTGTTACCGCCGTGAAAGGGCGGTGTCTTAACCGCTTGACCAACGGGCCTTATGGCGGAGAAGGAGGGATTTGAACCCTCGCGCCGCTTACGCGACCTACACCCTTAGCAGGGGCGCCTCTTCAGCCTCTTGAGTACTTCCCCATAAAAAATATGGCTCCGCAGGCAAGATTCGAACTTGCGACCGATCGGTTAACAGCCGATTGCTCTACCACTGAGCTACTGCGGAACGAAGTGGGCCTGAATGGACTTGAACCATCGACCTCACGCTTATCAGGCGTGCGCTCTAACCAGCTGAGCTACAGGCCCATTTAAAATGAAATGGAGCGGGTGATGGGAATCGAACCCACGACATCAG
>NZ_NQYC01000001.1:2530000-2690000 GCF_003600835.1 Bacillus sp. PK3_68
GGCTGACTTTGCAACCTCCTGAAATGTACGCTGCTGCCCCGGCACTCCTTTTACTTGAAAAACACCGTTTTCAAAAGCAATGTCTTCCACTGCTGCTTCCAGTTCATGAGCAGCAATCTTCTTTGCTTTTTCAACGACGCGATCGGCGGCAATCGCCACTGCTCCTCCTCCGACGGCAGTAGAACGGGAACCATATGTGCCCCAGCTCATGGAAATGGCTCTCGTATCACTGAATATCAGCTCAATATCCTCCATCGGAACTCCGAGCTTATCAGCCACAATTTGGCCGAAAGTCGTGGCATGTCCCTGTCCATGCGGGGAAGTGCCTGAATAAACAGTTACCTTGCCCGAAGGATGCACGCGCACTGTAGAATTTTCCCACACACCGCCCTGGAAGCCGATGGCTCCGGCTACTTTGGACGGGCCAAACCCGCATAACTCTACATAAGTAGAGAACCCAATGCCGATTAATTTGCCTTGTTTGCGAAGCTCCTCCTGTTCCTGGCGCAGCTGCTGATAGTTCACTATCTCGAGGGCTTTCTGGAGTGGTTTCTCATAATCTCCGCTATCATAGATGAGTCCCTGAGCATTCGTGTAAGGGAAGGCCTCTTTACGGACAAAGTTCTTTCTTCGCAGTTCAACAGGGTCCATCCCGATTTCACGTGCATACAAATCAATAATCCGCTCAATTTGATACGTTGCCTCTGGTTTTCCCGCTCCTCTGTATGCGTCCGTCGGAGTTGTGTTCGTGTATACACCAAACGTTTCACAGGAAGCATGGGGAATATCATAAGCACCTGTGATCATTAAACCAAAGTCAATCGTTGACACTCCAGGACCCATGGTGGATAAATACGCGCCTAAATTAGCTGTGTTTCTCACACGAATAGCCATCAGCGTGCCATCACGTTTTCCTGCTAGCTCAACATCAATGATTTCATCACGGCCGGCGTTGGAAGCCGTAAAGTGCTCGCTCCGCTGCTCAATCCACTTAATCGGCCGGCCCAGATCGCGGGCGGCATAACCAATTAAGGCTTCATCCGGATAGACGCCAATTTTGCCACCGAAGCCTCCTCCCATATCAGGGGCAATGACTCTAAGCTTCGCTTCGGAAATGCCGAGCACTCCTGATAAGACCATACGGTGAATGTGAGGGTTCTGGGATGTACACCATAAGGTCAGCTCCTCACTGCCCGGATCATATTGCCCAATGGCCGCTCTCGTTTCGATTGGACTTGGAAATACACGCTGAACATAGAAGCTTTCGCGTACCACAACTTCTGCATTCTCAATCACCTCTTCTGGTACTTCTCCAGCTTTCCAGTGCAGAGCAATATTGTTTTCAATGTCACTATGAACGAGCGGCGCGCCTTCCTGCATGGCTTCTTTTTGACGAACGGCAGCTGGCAGCACTTCATATTCCACATCGATTAAGTCAAGAGCATCCCGCAGAGCATAGCGGTCATCAGCGATAATTAAGGCTACTCCATCTCCAACATAGCGTACATAATCAATAGCGAGTGGATATTGCGGCGCTTCCTTCAAATTACAATCAGGCACTAGCCAGGAAGAAGGGATTGGCCCGATTTTCCCCTCCAAGCCTTTCCCTGTATATACAGCAACCACTTGAGGAGAACTCAGCGCTTCCTCTACATTGATTTTTTTTATTTTTGCATGAGCATGTGGGCTTCGCAAAATCGCTGCATGCAGCATGCCCGGCAATTGAATATCATCGGAAAAACGGCCATTTCCTGTTAACAAGCGCGGATCTTCTTTTCTCTTTAAAGGAGTGCCAACTACATTAGCCATTATGGGTCCCCTCCCCTACTAATTGACTAGCAATGACTGTCTGATCATTTTTAGCAGCCGCTTCCGCCATGATCTTGGCGGCCTTTTGCACAGCACTTACGATAAACTGATAGCCAGTGCAGCGGCAGATCACACCTTCCATTCCTTCACGAATTTCTTCTTCTGTTGGATTTGGATTTTCTTTCAGCAGGCCGATCATAGCCATCATGACACCTGGTGTACAATAACCGCATTGCAGTCCGTGCTCTTCCCAAAAGCTTTGCTGCATTGGATGCAGATTACTGACCGTTCCCAAGCCCTCAACCGTTGTCACTTCCGCGCCGTCTGCCTGTACAGCCAGCATCGTACATGACTTTACTGCATCGCCATTGACCGTAATCGTGCAAGCCCCGCATTGGCTCGTATCACAGCCAATGTGTGTGCCTGTCAAGCCAAGATCATCACGAAGATAATGAACGAGTAATTTGCGCGGTTCTACTTCCGCACTTTTCTCCTGCCCGTTAACAAGAACTGTCACTTTCCGATTTTCAATTGCCATGTTTGCACCCCCTGCATAATATCAAGATTAAAGCTTGGCTATTTCCTTTGTTTCTTTTTCAATGTCTTTGAAAAATTGTCCCAATATCACCTTTGCTACTCCGCCCATCACGCGTTGTCCCATAGAAGCAAGAATGCCGGTCACTTTCACTTCTGCCTGACAAGTAAGTGTTGTTCCCTCAGTAGATTCCTCCAATTTCATTTGGGCATCGGCATCTATCTCCCCCGGCTTGCCTTTTCCATCAAGAAGCAGGCGGTAAGATTCTGGCTCATGAATATCCACCTGGCGAACAACCCCTGTAAACATTCCTTTAATTGGCCCAATGTTCATGCCAAGTTCGGCATCAAACACATTATCTTCCACTTCCTTGAATGATTGACAGCCTGGAAGCGCCCTTTGCAATGCCTCCTTATTTTGGAGTGTTTTCCATAGAAGTTCTCTCGAAACGCCTTTAAAAGTATATGAATGTTCAATATTCAACTGTGCATTCCCCTCTCTTTTTTAATATTCAGTTAATTGGTTACCTGATGATGTTTTTAATAGGAGCGATTTTTACGCCGCCTGCTTTTAAAGCAGTGACAATGGCTTTTGCCAAGACTGGGGCTCCCGGTGTATCTCCATGAATACAAATGGTTTCCGCCTGAATCGACACGTCTTTACCATCGTAAGTAACGACTCTCTCTTCTTTCACCATCCGGACAACACGGTTCGCCATCGCTTCATAATCGGTAATTTCCGCTCCTCTTCTTGTAAGGACGATAGAGCCGCTTTCCGTATGCTCGCGATCTGAATAAGCTTCCTTGGCTACCGGTACGCCCATCTTCAGTGCTTCTTCATATACTTCCGATTGATTGAAGGCAAAAATAATCATCTCTTGATCTGCTTCATGGATAGCTTCAAGAATGGCACGGGCTAAGGGTTTGTCTTCCATGGCTTTCATGAAAAGTGCACCATGTGGTTTGCAATGCTGAACTTTCACACCTGATGCCCGGCAAAACTCCCGCAAGGCCCCTAATTGGTACGTCACGTAA
Organism: Bacillus sp. PK3_68; assembly: GCF_003600835.1. Lineage (NCBI taxonomy): Bacteria > Bacillati > Bacillota > Bacilli > Caryophanales > Bacillaceae > Bacillus > Bacillus sp. PK3_68. The sequence continues at coordinate 2,533,379 of NZ_NQYC01000001.1, forward strand.
TCTTTTACCTCGTCGGGTGTGCAAGTCATGTATCGGCGGCCAAAACCCAACAGGTCCGGAAATGCAGGATGCGCTCCAATGCCTACGTCATACTTTTTGGCAAGCTCTACCGTCTTTCGCATAACGTGAGGGTCCCCGCCATGAAAACCGCAAGCAATATTGGCGGAGGTAATATACTGCATCATTTCTTCATCATTTCCCAGCTCATATAGCCCGAAGCTCTCTCCCATATCACAGTTCAAGTCGACCTTATGCATCCTGTTCACCTCTCAAGACAAAATCTCTTTTTTCTCTAAAAACTGTGTTGTGTAATCTCCACTCTCAAATTGCTCATTTTCCATAATGGAAGCCAAGAGAGCAAGGTTCGTTTTTAACCCGTGGATTTCTACTTGCGCCAATGCTTGTCTCATCTTCTCAATTGCTTCTACACGGTTTGCTCCGTGAACGATCAATTTGCCGATCATAGGATCATAAAATGGGGAAACAATACTTCCTTCTACGATGCTAAAGTCCAGTCTTATGTCTTTGTCAGGCAGCTTCAGCTGTTCAATTGTCCCTGGAGACGGAAAAAATGTTTTCGGGTCCTCCGCATAAAGCCGGCACTCAATAGCATGGCCCGCTTTGTTAATTTGTTCCTGCTGAAGAGGAAGCTCCTGCCCGGCCGCTATTCTCAGCTGCCATTCAACTAAATCAATGCCGGTGATTTCTTCCGTTACCGGATGCTCTACCTGTAGCCGTGTGTTCATTTCCAGGAAGTAAAAGTTCCTATCGCTGTCAAAGATGAATTCCATCGTGCCGACATTTGTATAGCCAATTTCCTTTACTCCACGTACAGCGGCCTCCAACAACTGATTTCTAAGGGAAGCATCCAAAAATGGGGAGGGGCTTTCTTCAACTACTTTTTGATTTCTGCGCTGAACAGAACATTCTCTCTCATACAAATGGACAACATTCCCGTGACGGTCGGCTGCTATTTGCACCTCAATATGCCGCGGATCGGCAATCCACTTTTCAAGAAAGACCGTTCCATCGTTAAAGAACGATTCAGCTTTTTGTATGGTCGAATGAAAGGCTTTCTCCAGCTCCTCTTGATTGTGGGCAAGCTGCATGCCGATTCCGCCTCCGCCGGCGCTCGCCTTGAGCATGAGTGGGTAGCCCAAGTTATCCGCAATGGCTAAGGCTTCTTCTAAAGATTCGATTTTTCCGGATGATCCAGGAACAACCGGAACTCCTGCTTTTTGCATATGTGCTCTTGCTTCCACTTTCGATCCCATCGTCTCCATTACGTCAGCTTCAGGGCCGATGAATACGATATTCTCCTCTTTACAACGTTTAGCAAATAGCGGATTTTCCGATAAAAACCCATAACCAGGATGGATCGCATCGGCTGTTGTTTGTTTAGCCGCCTGGATGACTTTCTCTATATCTAGATAGCTTTTCTTAGCCTGAGCCGGTCCAATGCAAACCGCTTCCGACGCTTCACTGACAAATGGTGCCTGAGCATCCGCTTCTGAATAGACAGCAACGGTTTGGATGCCAAGTTGGCGGCATGTCCGAATGACTCTCCTGGCAATTTCTCCTCTATTGGCGATAAGTACTTTATTAAAATATGACATATGATTCCTCCGCTAAAGTTCCGGCTTCGTTATTGGACTGCGATGATAGCAATCTCTTGTCCTGCATCTAAAATATCTTCCTCATTTGCAAGGAAGCTTTCGAGTACACCGTCGGCTTCCGCTTTGATCTCGTAGTAATTTTTCATAACTTCTACTAAACCGAGTACATCTCCAGTCTTCACGGCAGCCCCTTCTTTGACAAATGCTTCCTTGTCGGGTGCCGGTCTGCGATAGAACACTCCAGGAATAGGTGAGAGAACTTTACTTTTTGTGCCAGGCATTGTCATTCCTCCTATAACAGTTGTAATTGCTGTTTTATTTTTGCCACTTTGTCTGTGTATTCTTTTCTCGCCCGCAAGGCTTCCTCAATGTCGACAGCGACAAAGCGCACTTTTTCATTTGTTTTGATTTGGGCCATTTTGTTTAAATCGGCGCTGATAATGGTACAAATTGTCGCGTAGCCTCCGCCTGTTACCGCGTCATTTAATAGAGCAATCGGCTCCACTCCGTCCGGTACTTGGATGGATCCGATCGGATAACCGAGATCCACCACATTGGAAGGATTGCTGCCAGCTCCAAACGGCTGCTCTCGCTCTACAAAGTTCAATCGTTCCCCTTTAAAACGGTAACCGACTCGGTTCGCTTCTGTCGTAACTGTCCAATCAAGTGAGAAGAACCGTTCCTTGCTTTCCTCGGTCAGGCGATAACTGCATAAGCCGACGACTACTCGGATTTCATTTGTTTTTGAAAAGACCGGGATTAGTTCATCTTGTATACGCGTCCCTACCTTCACTTGATGATCGATATCCTTGCCAATCTTCAATTCATCGCCGGCCTGAAGCGGACGTCCCTCCAAACCGCCAATTCCGCATAGAGTATAAGTAGAACGGGAATCCATGACGAGCGGCACATCAATGCCGCCTGCTACCGCTAAATAAACGCGGGCTCCCTGCTTAACAAAGTCAAAGGAAAGCTCATCTCCCGCCTTTACAGCTAGCGTTTCCCACATGGGGACAGGCTGTCCATTCACTTTTGGCGGAATTTCACCGCCTGTCAATGCAATAACGGCCTCTTGTTGAAATTGAAGAACAGGTCCCATATACGTGATTTCAAGAGCCGCTGCATTTTCATTGTTGCCTACAAGTACATTAGCTGCAGTGAACGAGTATTTATCCATAGCACCGGACGGCGGCATGCCGACCTCGTAATAGCCAATTCTGCCGTAATCCTGAACAGTTGTTTGTAAACCGGGCTGAATCACTTTAATCATGCGTACAACCCCCCTAAAATCTCATCTGAAAATGCTTTTGGGTTTTCCAGCACTTGTTGAGGCTTGAATGTGATTTCTCTCGTTAAGTAGCGGAATGTACCGTCCTCTACTTGCTTTTCAATTGATTGGAATTCCTCCATTGTGATGCTGCGATACCTAAAAATGTCTCCCTGTCTCGGAAACGTCATGGAATCTTTGAAATCATACAACCGCTGTTCCTTCTGGTAGATCGGGGCTGCCGCAATGCCGAACAATTGATAGCCACCTGCCCCCTGCACCGGATAAATAACGGCAAAGGCGCCGCCAAATCCAAAGGCTCTCTCAGGTGTATAAGTACGCGGCCGAACATATTTTGGCACCTCAATCTGCTGCTCACGCGGCACCATTTGATAACACCATGGCAAGCCGGGCACAAATCCGATCATTGATACGAGATAAGGGTAATCTGTAATGGCTTTAATTAACTCTTCTTTGGAATGAAAGCCATTAATCCGCGCTGCGTACTCTAGGTCAGTCGAAGATGGATCTTGATGACGGTCCCTAAAGCGCACCAATGCTTCATTGGTCCAAGGATCATCAAATAAAATGGGCACATCTACCACTCTTGAAGAAATATTAAAATCATCGACCGACACAGAGTGTTCAAGTTCTTTCAATTTTGAAATCAATTGATTAGGATGAATCTCTTCCGGTTTAAATCGGATCATATACGAAGCATTAGAAGGACAAATGTCCAGTATCCCTTGTAATTTTTCTTCTTTCAGTTGCTTTGTAATAGCCATCGCCTGAAAGTTTACTTCTAGACTCATAGATTCAGATAATTCCACAAAAATAAACTCATCACCGCCATACTCGTAACGGGTCAATTCGCTTCACCTCACTCACTTAATTTCCTACTCTTCCATACATATTAGTAAATGCAACATTCATACCAGCTTTTTAAAAACGGAATATTCTAATTTTTTAAACGTTTGTAAGGTTATTTAACTTCTTAAAAAGAAAAAATCTTTCATTTATGAAAAGAAAGATTTCATAAATGAAAGATTATGTAGAAGAAATTACATTCTAGCTCTTTCCACAAGAAGAAAAAAACCTCCCCATATAATGATTGAATAAGCATGACCAACAGCCTGAAAGCCTGCAGAGCTTTCTTCCGCAGGCTTTCAATAGGATATGAAGTTTTATATTTAAGCGTAGTTGCGTTCCGAAGCATACGATAACGCATCAACTAGAGAGTAAAAACATAACTCGATATTCTTTTTATCCCCTTTGTCTTCCCTCACTACACAAAAATGCTCGTTTACCTTCTCAATTGCCATTTGCTTATTGAGTTTTCTTTCCATTCTCCCACTCCTTTTATTACATTATGCTTCCTGGGGTACAGCAAGACCAAGCCCTTCTGCTACACGTGTACCATATTCCGGATCAGCTTTATAGAAATGACGGATCTGGCGAAGTTTAATTTCTTCACTTTCTACTGGCCTCATGGCACCGACAATATTTGCTACAAGGCGTGCGCGCTCTTCTTCACTCATCAAGCGGTAGAGGTCGCCTGCCTGTGTGTAATGGTCGTCATGATTATAATTATGAGTACCTGCCTGGCCTGTTACCTCAAATGGCGTAACATTAGCTTCCGGCGCCTCTTTCGGACCGCCAAAGCTATTTGGCTCATAATAGACGGATTTGCCGCCGTTGCCGTCAAAACGCATTTGGCCATCACGTTGATAATTGTGAACCGGACATTTCGGTGCATTAATCGGCAGTGCATTATGGTTAACACCTACGCGGTAACGGTGAGCATCCGCATACGCAAACAAGCGGCCTTGAAGCATTTTATCAGGAGAGGCTTCAATTCCAGGGACAAATGTGCCCGGGGAGAAAGTGGCCTGCTCTACTTCAGCAAAGTAATTTTCTGGATTGCGATTCAGTACCATTTTTCCGACTTCAATTAATGGATAGTCTTTTTGCGACCAAACTTTTGTCACATCAAACGGATCCCATTTGTATGTGTTGGCATCTTCCATTGGCATAATCTGTACGTAAAGCGTCCAAGAAGGATAGTCTCCTTGCTCAATCGCATTGAACAAATCCTCTGTATGATAATCAGGGTTTTCTCCTGCTAATTTTGCAGCTAGCTCGACATCTAAATTTTTAACACCTTGGTCTGTTTTAAAATGGTATTTCACCCAAACGGCTTCCCCTTTATCATTCACCCATTTAAATGTATGACTTCCGAAGCCATGCATATGGCGAAGGGTTGCCGGAATACCGCGATCCGACATTAAAATCGTTACTTGATGAAGCGACTCCGGAGATAATGACCAGAAATCCCACACAGCTGTTGGATTTTTTAAGTGTGTTTGCGGATCACGTTTTTGTGTATGAATAAAATCCGGGAATTTAATAGCGTCACGAATAAAGAAAACAGGCGTGTTATTTCCTACCAAGTCATAGTTCCCTTCATCTGTGTAAAACTTCACAGCAAACCCACGTGGATCACGAACTGTATCTGCTGAACCCAGTTCGCCTGCTACAGTTGAGAATCGAATAAACAATGGAGTGCGCTTTCCAGCTTCAGACAAAAAGTCTGCTTTCGTATAATTGGCAATCTCACTGTTTGTCACTTCAAAATAGCCGTGTGCACCAGCTCCTTTTGCATGAACGACCCGTTCCGGTACGCGTTCACGGTTGAAATGTGCCAATTTCTCAAGTAAATGAACATCTTGTATTAATGTCGGTCCACGTTGTCCGGCTGTCTGTGAATTTTGATTATCGCCTACCGGGGCTCCCCAGCTTGTTGTTAGTCGATTATTTGTCATCCTTGTCACCTCATCATTATTTTGTTAGTAACTTAATGATAACACTTCTCAAAGAAAAATCAATACTAAATTATAATTATTTTAAATAAGAAATTGTTATTTATTATTTTTGTCATAAATAATCAACCCTCAATATAAATTAAGACTATCGTGCAAGAAGAATCATTAGGAGGACGCAGAATGAAGCGATTAATAATCTATTAGTCTCTAAGTATATAAGTTGACTTTCATCTATTAAATATGGATGATGAGAATGTAAGTGATTTTTTCAAACAATATGAATTTTCAATTTTTAAAGGGGGAGTCGCAATGATTTATGCAAATCCAGGCCAGGAAGGGTCAAAAGTAACCTTTAAGAAACGATATGAAAATTTTATTAATGGAGAATGGCAGGCGCCTGTAGGCGGCCAGTACTTTGAAAATATTTCACCTGTGACGGGGGAAGTATTTTGCGAGGTAGCTCGCTCGCAGGCAGAAGATATTGAACTTGCCTTAGATGCAGCTCATGCGGCTAAAGATGCTTGGGGACGGACATCCGTGGCCGAACGAGCGAATATTTTAAATAAAATTGCCGACCGCCTGGAAGAAAACCTTGAAAAGCTGGCGGTAGCCGAAACATGGGACAATGGAAAGGCCATAAGGGAAACGTTGAATGCCGATTTACCGCTGGCGATTGACCATTTCCGCTATTTTGCCGGTGCGATCCGTGCCCAGGAAGGATCGCTTAGCCAGATTGATGATGACACGGTTGCGTATCATTTCCATGAGCCGCTCGGTGTCGTCGGCCAAATTATCCCTTGGAACTTCCCGCTTCTTATGGGCGTGTGGAAGCTCGCTCCCGCCCTTGCGGCCGGCAACTGTGTCGTGCTAAAACCGGCAGAACAGACGCCAGCTTCTATTTTAGTCTTTATGGAACTGATCCAGGACCTGCTTCCTCCAGGAGTCATAAACATTGTGAATGGCTTTGGGCTCGAAGCCGGCAAGCCGCTCGCCTCTAATAAACGCATTGCCAAAATTGCTTTTACAGGCGAGACGACAACGGGCCGCCTGATTATGCAGTATGCTTCGCAAAATTTGATTCCTGTCACCCTGGAACTTGGAGGCAAATCACCGAACATTTTCTTTGACGACGTCATGGAAAAAGATGATGCTTTCCTGAATAAAGCGATCGAAGGCTTTGTGCTTTTTGCCTTAAACCAAGGGGAAGTTTGTACATGCCCTTCCCGTGCATTGATTCATGAACGTATTTACGATCAATTTATGGAGCGCGCGATTGAACGTGTCAAGCAAATCAAGACGGGCAATCCGCTTGATACCGATACGATGATGGGGGCCCAGGCTTCCAGTGAGCAAATGGAGAAAATCCTTTCTTATATTGATATCGGCAACCAGGAAGGAGCAGAATGCCTGGTGGGTGGCGGCAAAAACACGGTCGCAGGTTTTGAAAATGGGTATTATGTAAAACCAACGGTCTTTAAAGGCGCGAACAACATGAGAATTTTCCAGGAAGAAATTTTTGGACCGGTCGTTTCTGTGACCACCTTTAAAGATGAAAAAGAAGCACTGGAGATCGCCAATGATACGCTGTATGGGCTGGGCGCCGGTGTCTGGTCTCGCCACGTGAACCGGGCCTATCGCTTCGGCCGCAGCATTCAGGCAGGGCGTGTCTGGACAAACTGTTATCATCAGTATCCGGCCCATGCGGCATTCGGCGGCTACAAAATGTCGGGCGTTGGCCGTGAGAACCATTTGATGATGTTGTCTCATTACCAGCAAACGAAAAACCTGCTCGTCAGCTACAGCGAGGATGCCCTTGGATTCTTCTAATACTTACAAGCACAGCATCTTCTGCACTAGCGGAAAGGAGCGTATTTAAATGGTTGAACGTGTAACAGCCACCCCTGCTGCCCTTGAATTAATTGACAAGCTGAAGCAAAAATACGGTCCCCTTATGTTTCACCAATCGGGAGGCTGCTGTGATGGCAGCTCCCCAATGTGTTATCCGGAGGGTGAATTCTTAACAGGCGATAGTGACGTACTGCTTGGTAAAATTGGCGGCTCCTCTTTTTATATTAGTGAAGCCCAATATGAATACTGGAAACATACACAGCTGATCATTGATGTCGTTGACGGACGTGGCGGGATGTTTTCCCTCGAAGGTCCTGAAGGCAAGCGATTTTTAACGAGGTCGCGTGTCTTCACACCGGAAGAGCGTCAGGAATTAAATATTTAAACACAAGAGACCGGCCTTCAGCCGGTCTTTCTATTTCAGATGGCAATATATCCATCTGAAACGTATGTACAAGTGGAAAAATAAACCTTACAATAATAAAAGAAAGAAAATTCGAAATTTACCTTAGGGAATGACACAAAATAATAGAAGAGTGAGGTCCTGCAAATGAGTCAACCAGAACAGCTAATACCGGCTGAAGAAGTCAGTAAAGAAGTCGAATTTCCGCTTTCATTTGATGAGTGGGAGCAAAAAGCGGCGAGTCTCATGCAGGCTGGTGGATACGGCTATGCCAGCTCGGGTGCTGGAAAAGGAGAAACAGCTAAAAGGAACGAAGAAGCCTTTGGCAAATGGGCAATTGTTCCGAGAATGTTAAGCGATGTGTCTAATGCCGACATGAGCGTGTCATTATTTGGCCGCACATATAAGCGGCCGTTTCTGCTGGCACCGATCGGCATGCAAAAGCTTGCTCATCCCGAGGGAGAATTGGCCTCTGTTAGAGCCGCCGCCGCTTTAGGAATTCCTTTTGTATTAAGTACAGTAGCAAGCCATTCTATTGAACAAGTAGCAGCGGCCGCCCCAACGGGCTCTAAATGGTTTCAGCTTTATTGGTCTAACAACGAAGATGTTTCTTTCAGCATGGCGGAAAGAGCGGAGAATGCAGGTTATGAAGCCATTGTCGTGACAGTGGATACAATTCGAACAGGCTTCCGTGAAACCGATATTCGCAATCAATTTTCCCCGCTCGCTAAAGGCTTGGGGAAAGCGAATTACGAAAGTGATCCTGCCTTTATGAATGCCTTAAAGAGCCATGATGAGGAAGCAATAGTTACGTCTATGCTGGAAAACATGCAAACGTTATCTCTTCATTGGAACCATATCGCCAAGCTGAAAGAAAGAACCAACTTGCCTGTTTTGTTAAAAGGTATTTTACACCCTGAAGATGCAAAAAGGGCATTAGAATATGGGGTAGACGGCCTAGTCGTTTCCAATCATGGAGGACGACAGCTCGACGGAACGATCGCTTCTATTGATGCTCTCCCTGCTATTGCGGAGGCTGTCCAAAAAAGGGTGCCTGTTTTATTTGATAGCGGCATCCGGCGAGGCACTGACGTGATTAAAGCTCTTGCACTAGGTGCGGATGCGGTTTTAATTGGACGACCATTCCTTTATGGCCTGGCGGCTCATGGACAACAGGGAATAGAAAAGGTTATTGAGAATTTCACCCGTGAAACGGAAATCTCCCTTTCACTCTGCGGTATAGCTAATTTATCTCAGCTTGGCATGCTTAAAATGGTAAGAGATTCGTTCGGCCAATTCTAAAGCAGCGTTGAAGGATTTGATAAAGCGACGACAAGAACTGATTTAATGCCTGCTTGATAGGTTATTAAATCAGTTCTTTTTATTCAGAAGCAGCCGAATGTAGCTTCTTTATGACAAGCATTTGCGTTCACTGCTGGCTTTCAGTACTCCTTTATATAAGTTATATAATTTTTACTTGTCACAACTGAAAGGAAGGATGATATGACCGGGCAAGCATACATACGGACAAAAGCGGATAAAATCTGGACAAAAGACTTTATTCTTATTTGTCTGGCAAATTTCTTCATTTTTCTCGGATTTCAAATGACATTGCCGACCGTACCTCTTTTTGTTGAACATCTGGGGGGCAGCGAGCAGTCCATCGGTATTATTACAGGGATCTTCACTTTTTCTGCTCTTTTGCTCCGGCCTTATGTAGGCCATGCGTTAGAAAAGAGAGGACGTCAGCTCATTTATATGCTCGGGCTCGCTATTTTTGTCTTTTCAGTTGGTTCTTTCGGTTTTGCTGTCAGTATTGCCTTTCTGCTTGCCTTGCGCATTATTCAGGGAATCGGCTGGAGCTTTTCAACAACAGCCACCGGCACAATTGCGACTGACTTAATCCCTCCTAAACGACGCGGTGAGGGGATGGGCTATTTCGGGCTTTCCGGTAACCTTGCTATGGCGATCGGCCCCGCCTTGGGATTAACTCTGGCTAGCTCAATCTCCTTTGCAAAGTTGTTTATGATTTGTGCCGGTCTGGGTGTGGTTGCACTCATCCTATCAACCAGGGTACGTTACAAGAAGGCAGAACCTTCTTTAAAGAAAGAGTCTCCTGGCAGATTTGACATTTTAGAAAAAACAGCAGTTAAACCATCCGTGCTACTGTTCTTTATCACGATTACGTTTGGTGGGATTTCTTCTTTTTTACCTTTGTACACAGCGCAAAAAGGCATTGGCGGAATTGAAATGTACTTTTTGATTTTCGCTCTCTTTCTCATGATTACCCGAACATTTGCTGGCAGAATTTATGATAGAAAAGGGCATATCGCTATTTTTCTCCCAGGATCTTTCATTATTTTTATCGCTATGCTTTTGCTTGCATGGCTTCCTAACTCTACAGCTCTTTTTATAGCAGCAGCGCTATATGGCACAGGTTTCGGCAGTGTCAATCCTGCTTTGCAAGCCTGGTCAGTTAATCAGGCGCCAAACAACCGAAAAGCGATGGCCAATGCGACGTTTTTCTCCTTTTTTGATCTTGGTGTAGGCGTTGGAGCAGTAGCCTTTGGTCAAATCGCCTTTTTGCTCGGTTACAAGGACATTTACTTAGCCTCAGCTGTCTCAGTGTTTTTATCTATGCTTCTGTACACCATCATGTTATTAAAAGAACGGGGAAAGCAAATCAGGTAGATCATCAGAGCTATATCATCCAGCTCCTCAGGCAGTTCATTGGAAGATTGATCTCAAACACTGTATTATTTCTTATTGCAGAACCCATAAGGAGGGGAAATGATGACTGCAATAAAACCAAAACACTTCCAAGGCATTCCTTTATCTGTGCTCGATCTTGCTCCTATTAACGAAGGAAGCAATGCAGCACAGTCTTTTAAGAATAGTACCAACCTCGCTCAGCACGTGGAAAAATGGGGATTTCACCGTTATTGGCTGGCTGAGCATCACAATATGCCGGGCATTGCCAGTTCAGCGACGTCCGTAATCATCGGCCATATCGCCGGAGCGACCAAGCATATTCGCGTCGGATCGGGAGGCATTATGCTGCCGAACCACGCGACGCTTGTTATAGCCGAACAATTTGGAACACTCGAGTCCTTATATCCCGGCCGGATCGATCTCGGCATTGGCCGTGCCCCTGGCAGCGACCAGGCGACCGCTTTTGCACTGCGCCGCACACTTCATAGCCGCGTCGAGGATTTTCCGCTGCAGTTGGACGAACTCCAAGCTTACTTTGAAGGAAGTCCCTCTGCCCGTGTACGTTCGTTTCCTGGCGAGGGCTTGGACATTCCAATCTGGCTGCTTGGCTCAAGCGATTTCAGCGCCCGCCTTGCTGCTCAGAAAGGTTTGCCTTTTGCTTTTGCCAGTCACTTTGCGGCAGAATATACACTTCCAGCTTTAAAAATTTATCGCGACAACTTTACCCCTTCCAGTGTGCTTCAGGAGCCGTACGCTATGGTTGGAGTAAATATTATTGCCGCTGATACGGAAGAAAGAGCTCAGTGGTTAGCCACTTCTCAACAGCAGCAATTTCTAAGCTTAAGAAGGGGCGAACCCACACAGTTGAAGCCGCCTATTGATGATATTGATCAAGTTTGGAGTCCATTTGAACGAGCCGCCATTGAGAAAACGCTGGATTCACGGGCCACTATTGTTGGTACACCTGAAATTGTTCAGCAAAAACTTTCCAGCTTCCTGGAAGAAACAAAAGCGAATGAAATTATCGTTAATTCACAAATTTTTCACCACCAAGACCGGCTGCGTTCGTATGAGATTGTAGCCGACATGATGGAATAGCTTTTCATACAAAACGCCCGGCAATCCATTTATTGATGATTGCCGGGCGTTGCTGTTTCTGCTTATTGTACGTTTATTTGCTGACCGGGCAGGCTATTTTTTATACCATGCCTTTAAATCTTTTATCCCTTAACGAGCTGCCTTAGCTTTTCATTTCTTGTTTCTTGCTCTTCCTGGGAGGATAGATCATATTTTTTAAGTAAGTGGAAAAGTTCATTTAGCGTATGCTGTGCGTGCTGGTCTTTTAAAAACTTGTACAAATTTTCATATAAAGATGTCGAAAGAAATTCTTTTTGGCTTTCCAGCTTTTGAATCACATCTTGTTGTGAATGATCAATATTACACTGTCCCATGCAAACCACCCTTTCCAATCTCTTCATTAGTCCTTCAACTACAATCTAGCATAAAAGCCCTTATCGTTCAGCTTCAAGATATTAATACCCTCTATAGACATAAGGATCTTTTGGCTTATCGATCGGATGCCATTCTTTTACAAACAATACTGGGATCGTTGACTTGAACGGCTGATAATAAATGGATGACAAGGTGCCTTTCACATGAATCCAATCATCATCTTGAAGATTTGTTTCTTCCGGGAATTCAACTAGCATCCCAAAAGCCCCTGAATCTGCGACACAATGAATGATACCAAAACGAAGCACAAACAGCTGTCGCTTATCCGTACTCTCTCCATGAAAAGCAAAACCATCAAACTCAATGCTCTTTCCAAGAAAGTCCCCTGGAAAATCATAAATAGTTTCCATTCCTTTTAAAAACTGAGCATCATCTAAAACGATCTCCTGCTTAGAGGCATATTTAGCTAACTCCTTTTCCATCAGCTCATCATACCCCTCTTTGCCGTAATAGACACTCGTATCAGGCTTTAAATATTGAGTTTGGGCATAATGGTCGGCAGCCTCTATTTGTTCCATCGGCTTGAATGAAAACCCCTTTGATTTAACGATTGTTGAATCCAGTGTAGCAACCGGGAAAAACAAACCTGCTACTAAAGGAAAACCAAAAACAAGATAGAAAAGCCACCGCTGGTAAAAAGGCTTATCCTTTTCGTGTTCGTGATCATGGTCACAGCATGTCTCATCGGCTGACTCCTCTGATCCCTTAAAATAGTCATAGGCCTGAACAACGGTAAGAAGCGCAAAAATAAAAATCGCGCTGTATGATAAATATGCATATTTCATATTGATATATTTAGTGATATTTCCGGAAGCATGGAGATGAAAAAAGAAAAAGGTAAACAGCAATAAAATATAGATTCGAAACATCCCATTCCCTCCTTTAAATCAACAATGAACCAATAAATACAAAAATCGTAATATATGCAACTAAATACAATACAAATCGTTTATTAAATGTACCTAACATCATAAGAAGATTTTTAATATCGACCATCGCTCCGAAAACGAGAAAAGCAACTAGGGAGCCGGTGGAAAAAGTACTTCTAAAAGAAGAGGCGATAAAAGCGTCAGCCTCTGAACAAAGAGACAAAACAAAAGCCAAGCCCATCATAACAAGATGAGAAGCGGCTTCCGTTTGTCCAATCTCTAATAGAGTGGAAGTTTTAACGTACGTTTGCATAGCTGCTGCAATAAATGCTCCGATAATCAAATATTTACCGACCGAGAAAAATTCCTCTGCGGCATGACGCAGCATACCAACAAACTTATGGATGAATGTCTGCTTTCCCTGAGTATGACAGTGGTCATGTGCTGAACTTTTCTCTAAAAGTTGGTTTTCGTTAAACTGCCACGAAATAATAGACCCCACTAAAATAGCTACGATAAATGACAAGCCGCCCCGGTATAGAGGCATATCCCACTGATTGCCAAACGCAACATAGGTTGAAAACAGAACAATTGGATTAATTACAGGTCCCGTTAACATAAACGCAATGCCGGCATGCAAAGGAACGCCTTTTAAAAGAAGCCGGCGGACAATCGGTACGATGCCGCATTCACAGGCTGGGAATAAAGATCCAATGACCGCTGCAGACAGGACAGCCAAAAAACGGTTTTTCGGTATAACTTTCGCTATCATTTCCTCTGTGATAAACATTTGAATAAATCCAGAAATGAAAACGCCAATTAATACAAATGGAATCGCTTCTATTAATATACTAATAAAAATTGTGTTTAATTGTAGAAATGATTGCGAGAACATGAGAAAAATCCTCTCTACTTATAGAGCTGTGCATATCAAGACCTCATTATAACACACTACTTTTTAATCTCTTATTATTTGCATCTTGCCTTTATAAACGAACAGGACCATTCAAAAGCCCAGAAAACAAAGGCTTAAGAACAGTCCTAAAAACTACTCTTCATTTGAATTTTCCCTTCTAAAGAACCACCGTACTTCCGGCCTTTCGTGCGGGGTAAGATTCATTATAAAATAACCAATAATCAAAATTAAAACAACAAGCGAATAAAGCAATGTGTTGATAGGATGGTCATGGTCAACAATAATAAGCCGAATCATAGCCGTGATGCCGATATATAGAAAATACCTAAGCGGAAAGTGATAATCTTCCTTAAAATATTTAACGATCATTGTGATAAATTCGAAATATAGAAAAAAGATAAGAATATTCGCGAGGAAAAGCTTATAATCATTCGCCCCTCTTTCTATTAAAATTTGGCTGAAAACAATCAGCTCTTTCACTAATAAAAAAGATAAAATGATAGCAAGAAAAATCAGAGAGACATTTAATATGGTTTGAAGAACCTTAGGAATAATTTGCAAAACAATTGTGAAATCCTTTTTCGTTTTAGACATCGAATACTTCCTCCACCCTATTCTAAAATGACCATACTTAACATTTCACATAAGAATTTCTACGTCGTTCATTTGTGTATAGAACTTGGGTGAATGATCCACGGCATGATTCTATCCTCCTTGACCTTAAAAATGATAATAAGTATATATCATATTCTAACTATTTTTAAAATTCAAGATAGGGAAAGCACGCACTATTTACAATTTTTTAAACGTTACACGATTTAATTTTACAAACAACAAAAAAGCAGACCTTTGCATGAGGCAAAGGTCTGCTTAGTATTCTTACTCTCCTAAATCTACATTATGATACACTTGCTGAACGTCTTCCAAGTCCTCCAGGGCATCGATCATCTTTTCAAATTGATCCTGTGCATCTTCTGGCAGAACAATTTCATTTTGTGCCAGCATTGTCAGCTCAGCCACCGTAAATTCTGTAATGCCGGCTCCCTTTAATGCCTCCTGCACCGCATGGAACTGGTCTGGCTCAGCGTAAACGATGACTGCGTCATCTTCTTCTATGATGTCTCTAGCATCAACGTCTGCTTCCATTAAAATTTCCAATACTTCATCGGCTGTTTTTCCTTCAATTCCAATAACAGCTGTCGCATCAAACATATAAGCAACCGATCCGCTTACACCCATATTGCCGCCGTTTTTGCCGAAGGCAGCCCGCACCTCTGACGCTGTACGATTTACGTTATTTGTCAAAGCATCAACGATAACCATCGATCCATTTGGACCGAAACCTTCATAACGAAGTTCGTCATAGTTCTCATCTGATCCGCCTTTTGCTTTTTCAATCGCGCGGTCAATAATATGTTTTGGCACACTGTATGTTTTAGCACGTTCCAGTACAAACTTTAGCGCCTGATTCGATTCTGGATCAGGTTCACCTTGTTTGGCCGCTACATAAATTTCACGCCCAAATTTAGCATATATGCGACTTGTGTTAGCATCTTTTGCTGCTTTCTTCTCTTTAATATTGTTCCATTTACGTCCCATCGTGAACACTCTCTTTCCACTTTGAATCTAAATTAAATGATGAATGCAAAACAAACTGGCTTTTCAACGCTATTTCAAAGGAGCTTGTGACGATTATATATAACGAATCAAGTACGTTGCTTAATCATGCGCAGATTATATTATACCGCAATTAAAGCTGCTTTGAAACAAAGAAGAAGAGACCATCTCTCCACTTTTTTAAAACAATATTTTCCAGTTGAATGACAATGTCTTCGCACCATGTTAAAATATTTGATGTGGGAACGTTCCCACATCAAGTTATATAAAAAATTCAGAGGAGTTCTGCCTATGTATAAGCTGCTTGCTTTTGATTTAGATCATACGCTTTCCGATCCTGATAGGCCGATTCATCCAGATATACTTCAATTTTTACGAAAGGCTGAGGATCAAGGAATAAAGATCGCTATTATATCAGGCCGCCCTGCGATGTACTTAGGGGGCTTAGGAAGGCAGCTAGGGTTAAAAGAGCCTATCATTGCTGGAGAAAACGGCGCGCATATTTACTATCAAATCGGCTTTCCTCCTAAAAAAGTATTTACTCATGAAGTCCATCCATCAGGAAAGCAAAAGCTGGATCATCTGCGCTCACTTGTTCAAAAGAATTTTGGCCATACTGCCTGGATACAACCGAATTTCACTAACTTTGCTGTTTTTCCAATGAAGCAGGAAGTGCGTGACGAGCTTTTAGACTTCGTTACCCATTATTATCATCATGTGATTGATGATCAAGAATACACGTTTTATGTCCATCCTGATGACAGCTTTGAAATCGTCCCTCCTGGGATTGACAAAGGGGTTGCTCTAAATATTATTATGGATTGGGAAGGTATCACGAAAGAGCAAGTGATAGCAGTCGGAAACAGCGCTAACGACTTGCCAATGCTAAGGGAGGCCGGGGTAGCCATTGGCATTGGCCTACACGAAGCAGACTACACGGTCAGTCACATTAAAGAAGCTATCGGTTTTATTAAAGAGCGCCTGAACATACAATTGGATTAGTTAGAACAAGCCTTGTGCAAAAAGAAGCGTTTCTTTCCATTTCACAAGGCTTTTCATAAACAACTTTTTCAGTTGCATGCTTTTATAAGTCGCGGGCGTTAAATGTATCTCCACCCTCTAAGCTTCCCGACTGAAACCCTTTGTAAAACCAGCGCTTTCTCTGCTCGGATGTTCCATGAGTGAAGCTTTCAGGAACAACATATCCTCTCGCCTGTTTCTGAAGGGTATCATCGCCGACAGCACTTGCAGCATTTAGTGCTTCATCAAGGTCGCCTTCCTCTAGCAGTCCCATTCCTTGAGCATGGCGGGCCCATACACCAGCCAAGTAGTCTGCCTGCAGCTCAAAGCGGACCAGGTACTTGTTAAACTCCTCCTCGCTGAGACGCTGCCGGAGCGGCATAATCTTGTCGCTTGTTCCGAGAAGCGTTTGGACGTGATGTCCTACCTCATGAGCAACCACATAAGCCATCGCAAAATCTCCGGGTGCATCGAATCTTTGCTGTAACTCATCATAAAAGCTTAAGTCAATATAAAGCTTTTGGTCACCTGGACAATAAAATGGTCCCACTGATGCACTCGATGTTCCACAGGCGGATTGCACACTATTTGTATACAAAACCAGCGTCGGCTCTTTATAGACCAACCCTTCCTGCCTAAAGATTTCTGACCATACATCCTCTGTATCCGCCAATACAACAGATACAAACTCTGAACGCTCTTTCTCCTGCTCCGTTTCTTCATAAGAGCCGCTGTTATTATTATCTGTCGTTTGCAGACTGTTCATCAAATCCGTCGGATCGCCGCCGAGAAAAGTAAAGACGAGGATAAGAATCAAACCGCCGATTCCTCCCCCGAGGAGCGTTCCTCCACTCATTCCTCTTCTATCTTCAACGTTGGAGCTTTCCCTTCTTCCTCTCCACTTCATCCTGCTTCCTCCCCTGGTTGCTTCGTCATTAGTGTTATACCCGGGATTGGCTAATTTAAAAAAAGAAGATTTTGGATAAAAGAGCAGCCTAGGAATGAATGGCTCCTGCTACATCGTACAGCTGTAAATCAATATCAACGGCTTCACCAACAGCAAGTTTGGCAAGCTGTGCGCCAAGAAACGGTCCGGCTGTTAATCCAGAAGCACCTAAACCATTGGCAAGAAGAAGATTTTCAAAGCCTGGCACCTTCCCGATCACCGGCAGAAACCCCGGCGTGAAAGGGCGAAAGCCAACGCGCGCTTCCACAAATGTCCCATCAGCCAACCCTGGTGCGACAGATAAGGCTTTATCAAAAACTTCCTGTAAGCCGCCGGCTGTAATACGGCGGTCAAAATTTTCATGTTCCTCATGTGTAGCGCCAATGACAATCCGTCCTTCCTCAAACGCAAGAATATATTGGTCACTTGGCGGCATAACAACCGGCCAGCTCCCAGTCTCCGTGTTCTCCAGTTGAAGATGAACAATTTGGGCTTTTTGGGAGGTGATTTGAAAACTTAATCCAAGCGGCGCCAATAATTCACCTGCCCATGCTCCGGCTGCTACAATTACACTGTCTGCCTCGTGCTCCTTGCCTTTTACTCGTACGCCGGTGATTTCACTGCCTGTCTTCATCAGCTCCGCAGAGCCATGTATATGTACAGCGCCCTGCTTTTGTGCCGCTCGCAGAAGCGCCGCTCGCAAGGCACGACCGTTCACGCGCGCTGCCCCGCCCACATGCACAGAAGCAAAGTCTTTCGATAAGGACGGAAATAAGGCGGACGTTTCAGCAGAAGTAAGCAGACAGACCTCACCGATTTCTGGCGCATCCTCCCGCCTCTTCAGTGCTCTTTCTTTCATTTTTTCGAGTTTGCCGGCATCCGTTTGCAGGCTAATTGCTCCCACTTGCTGATATCCTGTTTCTGTTTCCCCGTCTTTTTCAAGCTGATCAATCAGCGAAGCATAGTACGCCGCTCCTCCTTTGGCAAGCGCATACCAGGCCTTATTTCGCCGCTGAGACAGCCATGGACAAATGATACCGGCTGCCGCATCCGTTGCTTGACCAGGATCTTGCCGGTCAATAACAGTGACTTTCGCTCCTGCTTTCACCAAGTGATACGCTGTTGATGCTCCTAAAATTCCTGCACCGACCACAATAAATTTTTTCATATAACCACCTTTTCAAATGGATTCCTTTATTTGAAAACAAACATTTTGTGCTTACATTTTAACATGCAGCTTCATGAACGCCCTATTCTAAAATAATAGCAGCCTGTGGCAAAACACAGAATATACGATCAGCTTCATGCCAATATTAGAAAAGAAGTAAATTATAAGGAGGCCAGCCCATGAACAAACAGCGTGCCAAAGAAATTGCTACTTCACCTGTTATGATGAATGTGACCTATCAGGGAGTGCCTGTTTACATCCAACACGTAGATGAACAGAATGAAACAGCCAGAATCTACCCTTTGGATGAACCGGAAAAAGAACAACACGTATCCTTAAATAATCTGGAAGAGCATTAAACCGGCCCCTTGCCAGCTTTTGTTTCTTACTTACTCCTTGAAGGAGCAGGAGCAGTCAATCGCTCCTGCCTCCAAATAAATCTTCAGTAAATCTCAGCCATTCACGCGCCGCAAACGAAAGGTACCGATTTTTACGCCAAATCATTACCAGATGCCAAGGAATTATCGGATCTACAAGCGGCAAAACCCGAATTCTCTCCTTATCTAGTTCCCGACAAATCGGTTCCGGGAGAAAGGCAATGCCCAGATTGGCAGCTACCATCTCACTAATAAAGTCCCATTGCGAGCTTTCATATATGACCTGCGGCTGAAACCCCTTTCGTACACATTCTGCAATCACCCGGTCGTGGAGGGCGAAATCTTTACGAAAAAAAATAAAAAACTCTTGCTGCAGCTCTGCCAAAGTTACTTTTTCTTTTTCCGCTAGTGGATGAGACGGGTGAACGAGCAGCATCACCTTTTCTCTTACGAGTGAAAAGGAATGAAACAATGCCTCATTTGCTGGCGACAGCACCACCCCAATATCGAGCAAACCGCTTTCCACATCCGCCTCTACCTTCTTTGCTCCGTCTTCTACAAGATGAATCACGACATCCGGATATTGTTCACGAAACTTCCCCAATACTTTAGGAAAAAAACTAGACCCAATCATTGGAGGCAGACCAATAGTGATACGGCCCTTTTTTAAATTCATTAAATCATCCAACTCTGTTGAGAGATGATGAAACGAATGAACAATATCCTGTGCCTGAGCAAAAATAACTTGCCCGGCATCTGTTAATTCGATCTGCTTGCCTGAACGGTTAAACAATATAACTCCCAACTCTTCTTCAATGCTCTTAATCATTTTGCTAATCGTTGGCTGTGTAATATATAAAGACTCAGCTGCCTTTGTAAAACTCTTATACTCGGCAACCTTTAAAAAATATTGTAAATGCCGGATATCCATTTTCCTTCTCCTTTTTAGCTATAGATAAAAGGAATGCCATTTATTCTATATATGCATTTTACCTATGAAAGCAGATGAAGTACACTTTTCTTTGAAGGGAGGAAATGACATGAGGATTTTCCTTAAAAGCATTGTTCAAATCATCCTCTTATGCGCCTTTTCTCTAGGCATGGACCAGCTCGTTAACTGGCTTCATTTAAAAATTCCAGGAAGTATTTTAGGCATGTTCATTCTGTTTATTCTGCTGCAAACGAGGATCGTCCGGATTGAGTGGGTTGAACTAGGGGCGAATTGGCTTCTTGCCGAGTTGTTATTGTTCTTCATCCCCTCTGCTGTGGGAATCGTAAAATATAAAAATGTGTTAATGAATGATGGCCTTTATGTCACATTAGTGATCGTTCTAAGCACAGCCATCGTGATGGCTTGCACGGGGCTGACAGCTAAAAAAATTGCTGAAAGAAAGGAGCAGAGACACTCATCATGATCGCTCTCTGTAGTCTCGTTTTTACTATATGTTTGTATTGGGGAGCTAAATGGTGTTACAAACGGAAGCCAAAAGTGTATTTGTCTCCCCTACTCACAGTGCCGGTACTCGTTGTCGGCTGTTTATTTTTGACACACACATCTTACGAATCATACGATATGGGAGCACAGTGGCTGAGCCGGTTGCTTGAACCAGCAACGATTGCGTTTGCCATTCCGCTTTATAAGTATTTCAATATATTAAAAAAACATGCAGCTGAAATTATCATCAGTGTGCTGTCAGGCTCAATTGCAGCTATCTTTTCATCTATGGCTATTGCTAAAGTACTGCACTTAAACACACAAATTGTTGATAGCCTTATTCCCCGTTCTGTCACTACTCCTATTGCCATGGGAGTCTCTGAAAGCATTGGCGGCATCCCAGCAATTACAGCTGTATTTGTTATTATGACAGGGTTGCTCGGCTCTATTATTGGCCCAATTATTATTCAGCTTTTTCGGATCGAAAATGAAATTGCCCGAGGTGTCCTGCTTGGTACAGGAGCACATGGCGCCGGCACGTCAAAGGCTTTTGAGTTTAGTTCAATTACAGGGACCATTTCCAGTTTATCTATGATTCTGGCTGCACTTATTACTCTTTTGATGGTCCCATGGATCCCAGTGTTTTTTTAAGCAACGATAAAGAGGAACTTCCCACTAAAGGGAGGTTCCTTTATTATTTAACCAGTTGTTTCACTAATTCTCTGTTACGTGCTTTAAACCTCTCATTATGCGAGGATACCATCCCATATTCTGCAGCACCTGGCTGAATAAATTGTTTTGCTTTGTTGACTGCATTCGCTGCATCATGGAAAGCTCCGGCGATTAAATGCACCTTGCCGTCATGTTTTAGGATATCCCCGGCAGCATAAAGCCCCTCTACCGATGACTCGCTGGCGGCGGTGCCGGCAATAAAGTACTCATTCGCTCTTTCAATATTTAATTCACTGCTTTCAAGCAATGTCTTGTCCTGCTCATAGCCATGGCTAATGATCACTTCATCAATGGGCAAATATGCAATCTGGCCTGTTTGATGATTGGTAAGCTCAACCCGTTCAATCACTTCATGATTTTTGCAGGCAATCAGCTTTGTAATGGACGTATGGAAAAAACAAATCGCTGAACTATTCATCAGCTGTGTCACTTGTGCCTCGTGTCCATTTAACGCTGCTTTTCGATAAGTTACATACACCGTTTTAGCGATAGGCTCTAATTCATTCGCCCAGTCTATCGCCGAGTTTCCGCCTCCTGAAATAATGACCGTTTTATCCTTAAAGCGTTTCAAAGATTTAACCGTGTAGTTTAAATTAGACACTTCAAACCTTTCTGCCCCTTCAATTTCAAGCTTTTGCGGATTTAATATCCCGCCGCCGACAGCGACAATCACCGTTTTGGAAAAATGCTTTCGCCCGGAAGCCGTGTGTAATATAAAGATTCCTTCTTCATCCCGGGTAATTGACTCTACTTTCTCATTCAATACGACCTCCGGATTAAATGTTAACCCCTGCTCTACAAGCTGCTCAATTAATTTTGCCCCTGGTATAGGAGGCTGACCACCCACATCCCAAATCATCTTTTCCGGGTAGACATGCAACTTTCCTCCTAATTGGGGCTGATACTCAATCAGCTTTGTTTTCATTTCTCTTAACCCGCTATAAAACGCTGAATAAAGGCCTGCTGGTCCGCCACCAATAATCGTCACATCGAACAATTCTGCTCTTTCCATTCCCATTCACCCCTTGGCAACTAATCGTTATTGATTATCATTATCAATTAATATAACCTTTTTCTCTTGCTTTTACAACGAAAATAGCCATTGACAACTGAATAAGGGACAATTATAGTAAGCATATAAACGATATTGATAATCATTATCAATAAATCTTAGGAAGTGAAGCTATGATTCGTCTCTATACAGATGACTTGCATGTAGGTTATGGCGAGCGCTTAATTGTCAAAGGGCTGAGCGTAGAAATTCCCGATAAAAAAATTACAACGATTATCGGCTCAAATGGCTGTGGTAAATCCACCTTATTAAAGGCCATCACCCGGATTATTTCTCATCAGTCGGGAACAGTCATTTTAGATGGAGAAAATATTGCAAAGGAAAATACAAAGGCACTCGCCAGAAAAATGGCGATTCTTCCACAAACACCTGAGAGTGCAAGCGGCCTGACAGTCGGTGAATTAGTCTCTTATGGACGCTTTCCTTACCAGAGAGGGTTTGGGCGCTTGACGAAAAAAGATTATGAAGTCATTGATTGGGCCCTTGAGGTTACCGGAACACAGGACTTTAAATTCCTGCCGGTGGATGCACTATCAGGAGGCCAGCGTCAGCGTGTCTGGATTGCCATGGCTCTTGCTCAGGAAACAGAAATTATTTTCCTTGATGAACCGACGACCTATTTAGATATGGCCCACCAGTTGGAAGTACTGGAGCTTTTGCAAAAGCTGAATAAAGAACAGGAACGCACAATTGTTATGGTCCTTCATGACCTAAATCAAGCTGCCCGTTTTGCTGATCATATTATTGCTTTAAAAAACGGTGAAATTGTAAAAGTTGGAGATTGCGAGGAAGTCATGAGACGTGAGGTGCTGAAACAAGTGTTTCATATTGATGCCGACATTGGACGGGATCCCCGAACAAACAAACCGATTTGTATTACTTATAACTTGGTAAAAGGAGAATAAACATGAAAAAAATACTCATCTCATTTGTCCTGCTAATTGCGCTTGTTCTTGGCGCCTGCAGCGGCGGAGCAACAGAGAATAAGGAAAGCTCAGATTCAAATGAAAAAGGATCGAAAACGATCACGTATCAATCTGAAAATGGACCTGTCGAAGTTCCTGCCCATCCTAAACGTGTGGTCGTTCTTCAATCATTTGCGGGCAACGTCATGTCTCTAGGCGTTAACCTTGTAGGGGTCGATTCATGGTCAAAAATGAACCCACGCTTTGAGAAAGGGCTTAAAGATGTGGAAGAAGTGTCAGAGGAAAATCTTGAGAAAATTATTGAGTTGAATCCCGATTTAATCATTGGTTTATCTACTACTAAAAATATTGATAAGCTAAAAGAAATTGCTCCTACTGTCACTTATACATACGGAAAAGTAGATTACTTAACTCAACATGTAGAAATTGGTAAACTGCTCAACAAAGAGAAAGAAGCACAGGCTTGGGTTGACGACTTTAAAAAACGCGCTGAAGCTGCCGGAAAAGATATTAAAGCGAAAATTGGTGAAGATACAACCGTTTCTGTTATTGAAAACTTCGATAAACAGCTTTACGTATTCGGTGATAACTGGGGTCGCGGTACCGAAATCCTTTATCAGGAAATGAAACTGAAAATGCCAGAGAAAGTAAAAGAAATGGCTTTAAAAGACGGCTACTATGCATTATCTTTAGAGGTTTTACCTGAATTTGCTGGCGATTATATGGTTTTTAGCAAAAACCCAGATACCGATAATTCATTCCAGGAAACAGACACGTATAAAAACATCCCGGCTGTGAAAAACAATCACGTGCTTGAAGTGAATGCAAAAGAGTTCTACTTTAATGATCCAATTACTTTAGATTTACAATTAGACTACTTTGTTAAAAGCTTTCTTGGTAACTAATGATCATTAAGGGAGTTCTTATTCAAGAATTCCCTTTCCTTATTTCACAAAAGAAAAGATGAGAGACGGATGAAAAAAGAAAATCAACGTTCTACTTTATTTATTTATAAGTTCATAGTCAGTGTGCTTTTATTGATCATTACCTTTGTTATAGCGATGGTATTTGGGGCAGCTGATACGTCCGTAAAGGAAGTATGGCTGGCACTGACCTCCGATGCCTCCGGCAAAAATATTTCCCTGATTCGTGAAATCCGCCTGCCGCGTGAAGTAGCAGCTATCTTTGTCGGAGCGGCATTAGCTGTTTCGGGGGCTATTATGCAAGGGATGACACGAAACCCACTGGCAGACCCAGGGCTGTTAGGGCTAACATTCGGAGCAAATGCCGCTCTCGCGATAACTATTGCTCTTTTTCCTTCGGCAAACTATCTCTCGATTATGATAGCTTGCTTTATCGGAGCAGCTGCCGGGGCTATGATGGTTTTTGGTATTGGTGCGATTAAAAAGGGGGGCTTCTCCCCTCTACGAATTGTACTAGCGGGCGCCGCTGTTTCAGCATTCTTATATGCTATCGCACAAGGTGTAGGCATTTATTTTAAAATCTCAAAGGATGTATCTATGTGGACAGCAGGAGGCATGATCGGCACATCCTGGAACCAGCTTCAACTTGTCGTGCCAGTTATTTTAATCGGCCTCCTCATTTCACTTTTGCTCTCCAGGCAGTTGACGATTTTAAGCTTGAGCGAAGAAGTTGCCGTTGGTCTAGGTCAAAAGACGCTGCTTGTCAAAATAGCACTCTTTATTGCTATTATCCTGCTGGCAGGCGCTGCTGTTGCACTTGTTGGGAACATGGCCTTTATCGGTTTAATGATCCCCCATATTGTACGGGCTGTGGTCGGAACGGATTATCGCTTTATTATTCCCATGTCCATCTTTGTAGGCGCTGCTTTTATGCTTGTCGCTGACACACTCGGACGCACAATTAACTCTCCGTACGAAACACCGGTCGCTGCTATCGTATCCATAATGGGGTTGCCCTTCTTTCTGTTGATCGTACGTAAAGGAGGCAGTATGTTCTCATGATCGAGCCCGCTTTAGTAAGAAAACAGCGCATGATTTTATGGATTTTATTTGCCTTTATTATGATCACCGTCATCATTGGTATAAGAATGGGGTATGCCTCCCTGTCCTATGATCGGATTATTCCAACCCTTCTTGGCCAGGGCACATTTAAGGAAGAGTTTATTTTATTTTCCATTCGCTTGCCGCGTATTGTTATTACATTGTTAGCAGGAATGGCACTCGCTTTGTCTGGAGCTATTCTACAGGGCATTACACGTAATGATTTAGCTGATCCCGGCATTATCAGCATTAACTCCGGTGCAGGTGTAGCGATCGCTGTTTTCTTTTTATTCTTTCCAATCGAAGCCGGGTCGTTCGTTTACGCCCTGCCTCTCGTCGCTTTTGCCGGAGCTTTATTAACTGCTGGCCTTATCTATGCCTTCTCGTACAGCAAAAGCAATGGTCTGCAGCCGGTAAGGCTCGTACTTGTTGGAGTTGGTTTTGCTATGGCGCTTTCCGGTCTGATGATTGTCCTTATTTCATCCGCTGAGCGTTCAAAAGTAGACTTTATCGCTAAGTGGCTGGCCGGCAATATTTGGGGCACTGATTGGCCATTTGTCTGGGCACTCCTTCCGTGGTTAGTCGTACTTATTCCTTTTTCATTATATAAAGCGAATCGGCTTAACCTCCTTGCCTTAAATGAGCCAGTAGCTATCGGTGTTGGCGTAGCAATTGAAAAAGAGCGGCTCACGCTGCTTTTAACAGCAGTAGCACTTGCTGCTTCAGCCGTTTCTGTGACCGGCGGGGTTTCCTTTATCGGATTAATGGCTCCTCACATTGCCAAAGCTTTGGTCGGTCCTAGAAATCAGCTATTTATTCCTGTTGCCATTCTCATTGGCGGCTGGCTATTGCTGCTTGCGGACACGATCGGGCGCAATCTTGTTGATCCCGACGGTATCCCGGCTGGCATTATAGTTGCTTTGATTGGAGCTCCCTATTTTATGTATTTGCTGCTGAAAAAGTAATCACGTGTTTAGCATAAATTTAGCCCATTGAGTCTGAATAGCTTAGACTCAATGGGCTTTTTGCTGTTTTTTACAAACTTCAGCCAGCTTTATGTTGGTTATTTTATCTATTCTTAACGCTCTTATTTAGAACGTGATTGCTCTACAAATTGATTGAAATCCGGCATCGTTGGATTAGAGATATAATGCCCGCCTTCTACTTGGATTGTCTGTCCTGTGATAAATTTAGATTCATCAGAAGCAAGGAATAAAGCCGTATAGCCAATGTCATCCGCCTCGCCATGGTATGGCAGGGCGTTAAATTTAGCGAAAATATTCAGCACCTCTTCTGGCATATTGTTTTTAGCTGCAGGAGTTAAAATCAGTCCTGGGGCCACTCCATTACAGCGAATGCCATCTTTTCCATACTGTGCTGCAATGTATCTTGTCAAATTTACAACGGCAGCTTTAGAAGCTCCATAGGCAGAGCGCAGAGCGTCGCCAGCAAATGCCGCCATGGAAGCCGTGTTAATAATAGAGCCGCCTCCCGCTTTAATCATATGAGGAATAGCAAATCGGCTGCCTAACAACACACTTTTTGTGTTGACGTTCATTAAGCGGTCCCATTCTTCTAAATCTATGTTTATGACATCTAAATCTTTATGAAGGTTTGTTAAGCCGACATTGTTAAAAAGAACAGTAATTGTTCCATATTGCTCGACTGTAAAATCAACGGCCGCTTGAATAGAATCTTCCTTAGAAGCATCCAAAAATACAGCTGCTGCTTCTCCACCTTGTTTTTTTATATTTTCAGCTGCTTCTTTGGCCCCTTCGAGATTAAAGTCAGCAATAACAACCTTGGCTCCTTCTTTGGCCATTAACGAAGCTGCTGATAAGCCAATTCCTGAAGCTCCCCCTGTAACGAGAGCTACTTTTCCTTCTACTCGTCCCATGTCTTTCACTCCTTTATTTAATGCTTCCCAGCTATTTTCTCACCGATTCATTTAATGATTAACTTGTACCTGCCAAACTATTTTAACATCTAATTATTTAATTTTAAAATGATTTGTTTATTCTATTAATGAGATAGGGACTCTCTGCTTTTCAGACACTAGGCACCTTATTTCTCATTGTCTGATGAGGAGGCTTTTCTTTGCCCCAATAATGGTTACATATTCTTTCTCTCTATTGGTAATGATAGGGGCAGAAAGAAAGGACGGAAGACAGAATGGATAATTTACTGATTGCACGTTCCTTATTTGGAACGACTATGGCATTTCATATTATTTTCGCTACCATCGGGGTGGGGCTGCCTCTCATGATTTTAACAGCAGAGCTGCTCTATCAAAAGACGAAAGACCTGGACTACGTAGTGATGGCCAAGCGCTGGACAAAAACGTTTGCTGTTTTACTTGGAGTTGGTATTCCAACAGGCACAATTGCCGGTGTGCAGTTATCCCTTCTTTGGCCTGGGTTTATGGAGATTATTGGAAAAGTTATGCCACTGCCGTTTCAAATTGAAATTTATGCTTTCTTTGTTGAAGCCCTCTTCATGTCTATCTATGTCTACGCAGCCGAGAGAATCGCTCCGTGGATGAGAATTGTCAGCTTAATACTAGTCGCCTTGGGAGCTTTAGCCTCTGCCGTACTGATTACAAATGTGCACGCCTTTCAAGGAACACCCGCTGGTTTTCGTTATGAAAATGGAAAGTTCTTTGATATTAATCCATGGGAAGCTTTTTTTAATCCAAGCTTTTTTGTTACGGCCGGCCATGTCGCCCTATCCGCCTATGTCGTTGGCGCTTTCGTCGTTGCCTCCGTGGCAGCGTTTAAAATGACGCGAAATAAGCACGGCTCAAGAGTGTATCTTTTTCATCAAAAAGCATTAATGGTCAGCCTTGTTTTAGGAGGGATCTTCTCTTTCTTAACGGCGATTAATGGCCATGCGTCCGCTCAATATTTACATGAGTACCAGCCTGAAAAGTTAGCTGCTGCAGAGGGGCTGTTTGAAACACAATCACATGCTCCTTTAGCGATTGGAGGCATTACCGATCGGGAAACACAAACGATCAAGGGAGCCATCGAAATTCCCTGGCTGCTGAGCTTTCTGGCAGGCAACAGCTTTGATACCGTTGTTGTCGGGTTAAACGACTTTCCTGAAGAACTGTGGCCGCCATTGTTTATCCATACTCTCTTTAATGCCATGGTAGGGATCGGTTCACTGCTTATTCTTATTTCGTTAGCCGGGATCGTATGGAGAAAATTTCTGAAGAAAGACCGATTTCCGAAATGGTTTTTGTGGCTATTAGTTCTATCTGGCCCTCTCGCTGTTATTGCGATTGAGTGCGGCTGGATTTTCGCTTGCTCAGGAAGACAGCCATGGGTGATTTATCGTGTGTTAGCAACAGCCGAATCGGTTACAACCGCTACGAACCTGGGCGTTCTTTCTCTTCTATTCTTTTTGTGTACGTTCTGTTAGGCATTACGGTTGTCATGGTGCTGCTGTATTTCTTTAGAAAGAACACTGAATTAGATGATCTTGAGAAGGCCGAGAAAGGAGCTTAGCCATGCTATTTAACTATACAGGAGGCGTGATTCATGCCAAATGAGCTGATTGCTATTACGATTCTATGGGGATTTGTATTTATTTACTCGATCATGGCAACGATGGACTTTGGCGCCGGCTTCTGGTCAATGATTTACATACATCGTGAAAAGACAAGAGCAACGAATATCGCCAACCGCTATTTGTCACCTACTTGGGAAGTGACGAACACATTTATCGTTGCCTTGGTTGTGGCTGTGTACAGCTTATTTCCGAAGGCAGCTTATACACTTGGTACAATTTTGCTCGTTCCGGGCAGCATTATCTTGTTGCTGCTCGCCGTCAGAAGCGCCTTCTTAGTCTTTTCTAATATTGCTGTAGAATATAAAAAGCCACTGACATATGTCTCAGGTATTACCGGCATCTTAATTCCGGGCTTGTTAATCAGCGTCTTACCTATCACCCACGGCACATTTATCGATTATAAAGGCGGACATCCCACTTTGAATTTACAAAAGCTTTTTACGAGTCCGAGTGAATATGCATTTATTGGATTTGCCATTAGCAGCACCTTATTTTTATCATCCTTGCTGTTAGCCGATTATTCCAAGACATCCAATGAAGAGGAAGCCTACAAAGTGTACTTGAGAGATGGAAGAATTTTAGGGCCAATTTCTTTACTGATGGCCTTTGCCATTATGCTCACTTTAAGGGCAGAAACACCATGGTTATATACGCGCATGATGGAAGATCTGCCTCTGCTGCTTGTGTCACTTGGCTTCTTTTTAATTGGAGGGCTTGGTTTATTTCTTCCTTCATTTTCAAAGAAAGATGTACGGGGAATGCCAAGGCTTGCTGTTGTGGCAGTTACGACTCAATATTTCATTGCCAGTTATGTGTACGGCAAAGCCCATCTGCCATATATGGTTTACCCCAATGTGACTATCCAGTCCGGTTTTACCGATCCTAACTCCTTTATGGCCGTATTTGCCACTTATATTGCCGGCTTCGTTATTCTCTTTCCCGGCTTTATTTATTTTTGGAGGCTGTTTATGCATGATAAAAAGTATTTACGGCAAAAAAGCTAATGATCTTCTGAAAAGAAAAAGCTTGATGGGCTGCCGGCCCGTTAAGCTTTTTCTTTTCTAACCATTCACCACTGATTCAACAGCGAGGTAATCAAAACAGTTAAAGCATAGATAAGTAAAATGACTTGCAGAAGACCCGTTCTTCTTCTCTGCTTATTCACTAAAAAGAGTCCCACACATATCATTGCCAAGATGATGCAAGTAATATCTAACAGGAGTTGATTGGCTATCATCCGGCTTACGTAAACACGATTGTTTTATTGCCGTGAACGATAACTTTATCTTCCACATGCCAGGAAACGGCTTCTGCAAGGACACTTCTTTCCACATGACGACCGGCAATCTTCAAATCTTCTGCTGTGTAGCGGTGGTTGACTCGCAAGATATCCTGCTCAATAATCGGCCCTTCATCAAGCTCATTAGTTACATAATGAGCAGTCGCCCCAATCAACTTCACTCCGCGGTTAAAAGCCCTGACGTAAGGATTTGCCCCTACAAATGCCGGCAAAAATGAGTGGTGAATATTAATGATTTGGTTTGGATATTTGGCTATAAAACTAGGAGAGAGGATTTGCATATATCTTGCCAAAACAATAAAGTCGACTTTTCCTTCCATTAACTCCATCGCCTTGTGTTCAGCCTCCTCTTTCGATTCATGAGAAAGCGGGATATGATAGTAAGGAATGCCATAGCTTTCCACCATTTCTTTTAAATCAGAGTGATTGCTGATAACCATTGGAATCTCAACCGGGAGTTCTTTTGATTTCCAGCGCCAAAGAAGCTCCAAGAGACAATGGTCTGCTTTAGAAACAAAAATCGCCATCCGCTTTGATTTTTCTTTATTTCTCAACTGCCATTCCATTGGGTAGGATTCAGATAATTCCTGCAATCTCTGCTCCAGCTTATCAATAGCAGAGCCCTTCTCATCCATATCGAACTCAACCCTCATAAAGAAAATGCCATCTTTAGGATTCGTGGTATGCTGGTCAAATTGAACGATATTTGCTTTATGTTCCAATAATACATTAGATACGGCTGAAATAATGCCCGGTTTTTCTGGACAAGTAACTAACAATTTAAAATAATGAATATTCCCCTTTTTATGCAAAATTCTTCCCCCATCCTTAAACGCCATTCTTTGTATAACGAAAAGCTATTCGATCGCACAATCACTTGAGGCAAAGCTTTCTCCAACTAAGAAGCCCGTTTCCTTTGTATAGTCAATATGTGTTTCAGCATCGAGATAACGTTCAGTAAAGCGATCTATGCGAATTTGCACCCCATTGCAATCAATCACCTTATCATTTCGGCGCGGCTCATCAAATGTAAGGGCAAACCTTACCGATATTCCACATCCACCAGCCACATCAGCATCAATTCTTGGAGAATACTTTTCTTCAAGCATCATTGCTTTTAGCTGCTTCATCGCCGGTCCTGTTAATGTAATCATCATCCTTCCCTCCTTCTGCGAGCGTTTTCTAGTTATACACCTTGTTTTGCTCACTCCCTTTTTCTGCACGCAAAAAAGGACAGAAAAGGGTACAATCCCTTCTCTGTCCTTTTACCTGAGAGTTTAACCCTATCTTCAATAGGGCCTTCCCCTTTGGTGGCGTACTTAAACGCGCTCTCCAGAGGTGCGTCCCATTGTGGTTCTTCTACCTGAGAGATTAATTCCAAGGGCCTTTTTGGAACTTGCTCCTTCGGTGGCTTATTGCTCGCACTCTCCCACAATCGTCATCCGCTATTTTTATTCAGAATAATTTAAATATTGGTGATTGTCAATTGTTTTCCCAATTCTCTTACCTATAGACTAGATCCTCCATAATGAAAAATAACAAAACGTTCATTGTCATTTTTTTCATAGAAACCCGGCACTCTCACTTCTTTCACCAGTTGAAATGGAGTATACACTTCAAGAAATTGGATGTACTCCGCTGTCGGATAGTAAAGGACAATATCAACAGACCGTTGATGCTCTTCAACTGAGTGCAGGATATGATGGACGACCTTCATGAAAATTTGGATCGAAAAAGGATTGAAGAAGTAGAACCGATTGTCTGCCTTTTCGATCTGATACTCCTCTGCCGCGCAGCATACAAAGCGAATAGATTGATCCGACCTCTTCTTCTTTTTCATATAATCGGCTTGATTTTCAAGTGCTTCCTGGTAAAGCTGGCCGTTTACCTCAATCCCTGTTACCCGAGCGTGAAAACGATGATGGATATAAAATAGTAAACGCCCTTTTCCACAGCCGAAATCAACTACCCCATCTGTTCTTTTCACCTCATACTCCCGAAAAAGCTCATCGATGGCCTCATAGGGGGTTGCCTCATAACGATTATAGTGAATTGACTGATATAGCCATTCCCATGTGCCGCCTGTCTGAATCTTTAGCAAGCGATCGTATTCTTTTTCATTCATTGCCATTCCCCGATCTGTTTTTCTTTATTATAAAGCGGACGATATAATCCACTCAAACGAATACCGCTTGTCAATCTGCTGAACGGACCAATAAATTGGCTCTTGTGGCGAGTACATAAGCGTCATTGATCCGTAAAGGTGCAGAATTGATGGATCAACAAACAGAAGTGGCCAATAAAGGAACTTCTCTTATTCGAACAGGCTTTTAAATTCTCCATAGCCCTCTTCTTCAAGCTTATCCTTTGGCACAAAACGGAGAGCAGCCGAGTTAATACAATAGCGTGCGCGGTCAGGACCAGGACCATCATCAAAGACGTGGCCTAAATGAGCGTCAGATGTTTTTGCCCGCACCTCAATCCGGCGCATGCCATGAGACGTATCAAGTTTTTCTGCTAGCTCTATCCGGCGCAAGGGCTTCGTGAAGCTTGGCCAGCCGCAGCCCGCGTCATATTTATCCGTCGAGCTGAACAAAGGCTCTCCTGAAATAATATCCACATAGATTCCCTCTTCCGTGTGGTCCCAATATTCATTATGAAATGGTGGCTCTGTCGCATTATTTCTTGTTACCTCGTATTGAAGAGGAGTGAGTTCTTCCCGTAATTGCTCATCTGTTTTTTGATCTTTCCAGTTTTCACGAATAAATTTTGCTCGCCCGGACCCCTCTTTATAAAGATTGTAGTGGAAGGCATTCTTTTTGTAATAGTGCTGGTGCTTTTCTTCCGCTCGGTAAAAGGGCCTCGCCGGCAGAATCTCTGTCACGATCGGTTTTTGAAAACGGCCGCTTGCTGCTAATTCTGCTTTCGAAGCTTCCGCCAATTCTTTTTGTTCTTTGTCATGGTAAAAAATGGCCGTCCTATAGGATGATCCCCGGTCATTGAACTGTCCGCCCGCATCAGTTGGATCAATTTGATGCCAAAACAGCTCAAGTAATTTTTTATAAGGAAAAACTGCAGGATCATACATGATTTGTACCGCTTCATAATGACCCGTTATGTCAGAGCATACCTCTTCATACGTCGGGTTCTCTGTGTGGCCACCCGTATAACCGGAGACAACCTCTTTAATTCCCGGTTGTTCATCAAACGGTGATACCATACACCAAAAACAGCCGCCTGCAAATGTAGCTAGCTTCCATTGTTCACCCAAGAATCAACACTCCTTTACATCCGTATTATTTTCGGTTTCCAGTCTTCAAAAGCTGACGATAGGCCGTTAAGAATTCGCCCCAGTTTCTTTTTTTTCCCCAAAAGCTGCGAACCAGGCGTACAAATAGTTCATACTTTCCTTCATAAGGGTACCAGTTCACTTCTTTTTTCTTACGGCCCTTGTCCACCATAACGGCTGTTTGAACACAAAAGCTCTGCATGCCTACATCCCCATGATACGCGCCAATTCCTCCCTCTTTCGTTCCTCCGTAAGGAAGATAAGGATTGGCTACTGTAATGATTACATCATTAATAACTGCATTGCCTGATACGAGCCGGGAGACAATGCGCTTGCCTCGTTCTACATCGGCCGTCCAGACACTGGCATTCAAGCCAAAGCGGGTATCGTTAGCTAAAGAAACAGCCTCTTCCTCTGTCTCGAATGGCATAATCGGCAAGACAGGCCCAAAGGTTTCCTCCTGCATAATGGCCATGTCATGATTGACATTCGTTACTATCATAGGTCTAATGAACATCTGATCGTCTGCCCACTGATCTGGGTGCTCACCAGCAATAAGTTCTGCTCCTTTTTCGATCGCTTCTGTCACATGCTCCTTAATAATGGCTGTTTGCTGGGGAAAAGTCATCGAACCAACATCGCTGTCAGAAGCTGTCCCTTGCTTTAAAGATTGCGTTGCCTGAACTAAACGACCAACAAATTCTTCATAGACTGACTTGTCCACATACACCCGCTCAACAGACATACACACCTGGCCGCTGTTCGTAAAGGCTCCCCAAATAGCCCCCTGTACAGCTCTTTCCATATTTGCATCGGCACAAACGATCATCGGGTCTTTACCGCCAAGCTCCAGCAGCGTCGGAATTAATTGCTTAGCTGCTTCCATCTGAATGATTTTCCCTGTTCGGACAGAGCCCGTGAAATGAATAAAATCCGGCTTGCCCTCTATAAGCGCAGCTCCTAACTCCTTGCCGCCATGCGCTACCTGTAATAGACCTCGGGGAAAGCCAGCCGCTTTAAATAAGCTTTCAATTAATACACCAACCATCGGTGTAATCTCGGACGGCTTTAAAATAACCGCATTTCCGGCAACGAGCGCTTCAACGATCGGAATCATAGAAAGCTGGAATGGAAAGTTCCACGGGGAAATGACCAATACGGTTCCCCGTGGCTTATATTCGATATAAGAGGATTTTCCAATAAATATCAGGGGCGTTTTAACTTTTTTTGTTTTTAACGCGGCAGCTGCTCTTCTTTCAATGTGCGAAATTGAATCAACGACTGTCATCACTTCTGTTGTTAATGCTTCCACAGCCACTTTTCCCGTGGAGTCACTAATCACTTTCACGATATGATCCAATTCATCCAGAATGTGAAGCCGCAGCTTTCGAAGCGAGCGAATTCTCTCTGAAATTGGCAAGTCAGCCCAAGTTAAGCCAGCTCCCTTCGCGCTTTCATAGAACATATCAACTTGTTCTACAGATGTTTCCTCCAATACGCCAATGATATTCTTTGTTGCGGGACTTCTCACTGTCCATGTCATGTACGTTCCTCCTTCATTTACTGTTATCATTTTGTCGCAGTCGTTCCGGTATTCCTGATAAAATTAGATAGATGGAATTCATCTTTGCTGATTCGTTGAATTTGGCGTTGGAGCCTCTCTAATCGCTAGGATGAACGAGCAGCTTAAACTCTGCCGCCAGTTCCCTGGTAATTAAGTTCCCAAGGATTTTTGAGGCAATGAATCCGGGCAACCCGATAATGAAGAATAATTGTTTCTTCATCTTCTCCTCGTAAGACACAAATTGATTAAGAAAAAAGACAGGCCGTACCTGAAAAAGGACGTGTCTGTCTTTATTGCAACGCTGTTATTCTTCAGTGAACTCCGATTGAATCCGTTTCATAAACTCCTCAGCTGCACTGTATCCTTGCTGTTGAAGGTACCAGTTATTCGCCGCTGCTTCAATTAATCCAGCCACATCGCGGCCCGGCTGGAGCTGAATTTGAATATGAGGAACGCGAACTCCCATATATTCCGTAAACTTCGCTTCCACCTCCAGCTCATTATTCAATGAATTATTTTGCCACTTTGTCAGCTCAATATCGAGTGCAATCCGTGTTTCTTCCTGAAAAGCTTTTCTCCCATATAGACGCACAACGTTTAATAGTCCCACACTGCGCAAGGCGAGAAATTCCTTATTCTTCTCATTGTGGGTGCCAAGCAGCGTTTGCGGGCTCAGTTTCTTGAGTACGACAATATCATCCGCCACAAGCCGATGCCCCCGGCCGATCAACGTGTGGGCCGTTTCACTTTTTCCCACTCCTGATTTGCCCCGAAGCAAAATGCCGATCCCCGAGACATTTACACAAACTCCATGCACAGCAATCTCTTGTGCTAACGTCTTGGTCAAATAAGCATCTAATTTTCCAACAAACTCATAGGTAGATGCATCCGTACGAAGCAAAGGAATTTTTTCCTCGGTACAATATTGCGGCAAATACATTAATTCCTCTTCGTGAGCCGTAACAATAATACAAGGGGGATTATATTTAACAATATTACCAATTCGCAGCTTGCTTTCACTGTCGCTTAATCTATGTAAATAATTGATTTCATTGGTGCCGAGCACTTGGACGTGTCCACTTGGAAAAAAGTCAAAATAGTCAATGAACTCCAAACCTGGACGCTGCGTTGGAGATTTTTCAATCTTTCGGTGCAGTTGATCCTCTCCAGCTAATACTTCTAATGAAAACCGACGGACTATGTCCTCAATCGTAATGGATTTCATAATGAACACTCTCTCCTTGCTTAATCTCTTTAGAAAACTAATAGACAAAGCCAGCAGTCTATTCTTTCTAGCCCTTTAGTATACACTCTAATGTAACATAATAGTGGCATGATTATTGCATAAGTTGTCTATTTTCAATAAATGTTAACCTTTACTTTAACTAAAGAGCTTTATCATGCATTTTTAATGCGTATGAGAACCTAATGCTTTTCCAAACGGTTGATCTAATATCGGTCAATGACTTTGCGATTCTGCAGATTAGTCCTTTTATTATTTTCCATTTTCCTGAATAATTACATTGTATCGGAAAATAATCATTTACATGCTATTTTTTATGTTAAATTCTACTTCTTTGCTCGGAACGCCCTATCATTAAAAAATCCCTAGACACGGATGAATAACGTGCTTAGGGATAACAAGATAACCTGTGTACCGCCCACAAAGTGGCTTTAACGCATCAAAAACGAATGTAACCCTGCAGCAGGAAAAAGAAATTCTCTCATATATTGATAATTAAAGGCTTTCTTTTATATCTGCAAAATGTGTGACACGATTTCGCCCTTTAGACTTAGATGTGTATAGAGCCTTATCTGCTTTGGCCAATATAGAAATATTTGTATCTTCGGGAGTGAAGGTAGCTGCACCGATACTCACTGTTGTGGGACAATGGCTCCAGGAGGCATGTTCTATACTCTTTCTTAGCCTTTCAGCTGCTTGCTTAGATTGCTCCTCATCCGCCTCTGGCAAAAGAATGATAAATTCTTCTCCACCGTAACGAGCTACTGTATCAGTTTCTTTCGAATGTTCCTTTATTATCTGTGCAAATTCCCTCAACACTTGATCCCCAGCAAGATGGCCATATGTATCATTCACTTTTTTGAAATGATCGATATCCATAATAAGGAGTGAAAAAGGGACTTTAGAGAGAAGAAAGCTTTCAATATGTGAATCCAGCTTGTCAATAAAATAACGCCTGTTTTTCAGTCCAGTCAAAGTATCTGTTACTGCCAGGCTCTCTAATTTGGCATTTAACCTTATGAGTTCTTCTTGTTTTGCCTCAATATCCCGGTGCAATGCCTCTAATTTTTCAAGTGCCTCATTTTTAACTCTGTACGCTTCCTCCATTTCTCTCTTGGCATTGCGAATTTCTTTCTCGTAATCAATTCGTCTGCTCATCTTTACAAATACACACTCTATGAGCTCTGTTTGATTTCCTTCACCACTTTTCCCATTTAGCAGAACAGGGACATTCTCTCCTTTGTTGGACTTCAACGTTAAATACATCTCATCTACATGTCCGTACAGTTGAATAAACGGGTAAAAATAGGTATGAAAAAGAAACTTATTAGCCATCGACATAATCGATTCCATATGATGGTTTAATACATCATCTTTACTGTAACCGACCATGTCAAGAAATGCTTGGTTTGCGTACGTGATAACCCCCGACTTGTAATGATGACATATCCACAAGGGGCACGGTCTAGCCGCTCATCCATCTATATGCATCCTTTCACTAGCCATGGTTCTTCTTAAAAGATGAAAGGTATTCTTGTATCAGGCAGACAGTCTCTTTTGGATGACTTAAATGTGGGTAGTGTCCTTTTGCCTCCATTAATCGAAAAGTGCTGTTCTTAAGATGGCGTTCCAAATACTTTCCAACTTTTAAAGGAACAATGCTGTCTTCCGAACATTGTAAAATAAGTGAGGGGACCTCTACTTTTGCTAAATCTTCTCTATGATCCGAGAAAAAAGTAGCTTCGGCAAACTTGCGGGTAACAGCTGGATCAGTTGAACAAAAACTTGTTTCCAACTCTTGAGTCAACATAGGCTGATTCGGATTTTTCATCGCAAGAGGGGCAAGATAGCTTGCCCAGCCAACAAAATTCATCTCCATCATGTCCAATAACTCTTCTACATCTTCCTTTTCAAAGCCTCCAAAATAATCAGGCTCATCATTTAAATAATGAGGAGATGGGCCAAGCATAACTAGACATTCAAATGACTCGGGTCTTTGAATAGAGGCCAGCATGCCTATCATTGCACTGACAGAATGCCCCACGAATATAACTTTTTTTATTTCTAACACATCAATAACTTCTAGCAAATCCTTTACGTACCCTTTAAGAGTTCCATATCTCTCATAACTATAAGCCGTTAAGTCTGATTTTCCTGAGCCAACGTAATCGAATAACACCACTCGGTATTCCTTCTCGAAATGGGGAGCGACAAATCGCCACATATTTTGATCACACCCAAATCCATGCCCGAAAACGATGGTTTGCTCCCCTTGACCAGTCACTTTTACATTATTACGAATAAGAATGTTTTCCATTTCATAAAAGCCCTCTTATTCTTTTGTTGGTCCACAGTATTCGAAATAATTTTTTGCTGTTTCCCAGAGTCCTACTTTATGCAGATTTGGTAAGCGCGATTGAAGCAAGTCCCAAAAGACGATCGACATAACTTCAGCGGTAGGATTTAACCCGTTAAACTCCTCAGTATCTAGATTCAAATGTTTGTGATCAAACTTTTGTATAATTGTTTGATCAACGATCTCGTCAAGTTCAGCCAAATTTATAATCATTCCTGTAACAGGATCAACTTCTCCCTCGACTGTTACTTCAAGAATGTAGTTGTGCCCATGCCCGTTCGGATTATTACACTTTCCAAAGATCTCTTTGTTTTCCTCATCTGATAACTGATCACTATGCAATCGATGTGCAGCAGAAAAATGATATTTTCTCGTTAATTGAATCATTGAACCTTCTCCTTTTTGAGAGAGCAAAAATGGATTCTCATGCAATATTATTTTATGAAGCTTACAATCTTCGAATCTATCTTTTAATTCATTCCATATATACGCCACAATATTTTCTGTCGTCGGGATATGTTCTACAAAAAAAGGGTGTTCACGGTTTAGAAACCTGCCGTCTAATTCCTCTAGAACTATCCCCTTCACTACACGGTCAACATCTGTAATATTCACTACAATACCTGATTTTTCATTAAGATGCCCTTTAACTGTCACTTCTAACAGATAATCATGGCCATGACCATTTGGATTGCTACATAGCCCAAATACTTCTCTGTTTTTGTCTTCATCCCACGATGGAACACGATAACTATGGGCTGCTGAAAACTCTACTTTTCTCGTTAATAAAACCAAGGTCTCACCTCTTCTTCATTCAAGAATTTAACAATGCCAGCTATATTACTATTATATCCTTTTATTCACCTTAGTTAGTGCCGCTTTCTGTATCTCAACAAATGTTTTGTTAAACTCTTCCACTGATAAAGGTTTGCTAAATAAATAACCTTGTACTTCATTACATTTTTGCTGTTGAAGGAAATAAAGCTGTTTGTCTGTTTCCACGCCTTCAGCAATCACACTAACTTTTAAATTACGAGCCATTGCAATAATGGTAGCAATGATTTTATTATCATCAGAATCATCTTCGATGTCTCGAACAAATGACTTATCAATCTTTAGAGTATGGAAGGGGAACTTTTTAAGATAACTTAATGAAGAATACCCAGTTCCAAAATCGTCAATCGCAATTTTAACGCCTAAGTCTTTTAGAGCGTTCAGCTTAGCAATTACATAATCTTCGTTATACATTGCTATCGTTTCTGTAATTTCTAATTCTAGATATTGCGGTTTGAGACCCGTTTCCTCCAATACTTTGCTTACTTGCTCTACTAAGCTTGCTTGCTGGAATTGCCGCGGAGAAAGATTAATAGATATAGTCATGTGTGGAAATCCAGAATTTTGCCATTTCCGCATTTGCTTACAGGCAGTCTGTAGAACCCACTCGCCAATCGCCACAATCAGGCCGGTTTCCTCAGCTAATGGAATAAACTCCTCTGGGGAAATCACTCCCAATTGTGGATGGCGCCAGCGAATTAAGGCTTCACTTCCAGTAATAACTCCAGTATTTATATCGACCTTAGGCTGGTAAAATAAAGTAAATTCGTCATGCTCCAATGCTTGACGCATACCTTTTTCCAGAATCGCTCTTCTCTGAATCCAGTCATTCATGCCGGATGTATAGAATTGGTGATTATTTCTACCTTGTTCTTTGGCACGATACATAGCTATATCCGCATTTTTAATTACATCTTCGATATTGTCCCCATCTTCCGGAAACATGCTTATTCCTATGCTTGATGTGATAAACAATTCGTTTCCTTCATATAAAAAAGGCTTTTCCAGTGCTTTTAAAATCGTTTGTGCCATGCTATTCGCCGCTTCACTGCTAGTATTGGGTAAAAGTAAAATAAATTCATCTCCCCCAATGCGTGACATCATTTCACCTTCTCTAAGAAAAGGCAAGATACGATTAGTGACAGCTTTCAAAATTACATCTCCTGCCGAATGGCCCAGCAAATCATTGATAAATTTGAACCTGTCCAAGTCAAGAAATAAGAATGCCATCGGGCTCTTTTCATTTATTTCTGCTAACTCTAATGCGGTCTTATTAAATAAACGCGAATTAGGAAGCCCCGTCAAAAAATCATAGTAAGCATGGTACTGTATTTCTTTATTTTTTTCTTTCAGCTCATCGGTATAATCTAGCAGGTTTAATGACATAACATTCACTTGATTGGCAAGTGATCCTAATTCATCACGGCGTTCAATCAATACCTGCTCCCCGAAATTCCCCTTAGCGATTTCATTTACCTTTAATAAAATTTGATTAATAGGCCTAACAATATATCTAGCTAAGAAATAACTAATAACAAAGACGAGAATTAAAACAGCAATAGAAATCATTAAGTTGTTTAACAACTGTTTATTTAATACGCTTTGGATCACTTTGTAATCTGTCACTATCCCAATAACATAAGGATCTTCAGAAGAAACAGGAACAAAGCTTTTAAACACTTTTTTACCGTTCACCGTGCTCTGAAAACTAACGAGCTTGCCCGTTCTCATCGCTTCTCTTACAGCTTTAATATCAGCTTTTTTGTCCTTATACTGGTACTTACCAAATTGAATATCCTTATTTGCCAGTTCTATAAATCTCTTTCCATTCTGCTCTGTATAGACAGGCGGAGATCCGAAAGTTTCCGGATTAAAACCGGTAATATTTAACAGCATATCATTATCGCTTAATGTTTTCCTTACAATGGCATTGGGACCAATACGTTTCTCAAAGTCTGTAATCCGCTTGTCACGCATATAGGGGCTGATTATATAATCGGTCGTGCCGTCATAATAATATCCCCATTTATCCACATGATCAGGGTTAGAGGCAGAAACATTTACAGGACCTGACCAATAGTTTGGAAGTTTTTGCCCTTGGGCAATCGTAACATTTTTATTGTTGAATAGCTGTTGGAAGGCAGTATACCAATATCCCCATTCTTTCGTACTTAAGTTTCTCTCGTGGGGATCAGAAGATTTTACTCCCACAATGTCTCCCTTCTCCTTAACAAGCAGGGTAATATGGGAGACATCCAGCTTTTTGCTAAGCTCAACGAGCTGTTCATTCGTCACATTATTTATATGAGGATCTAGTGCGTTCTCTGCCGCAATAGCTGCTGCACGGAGTTTTTCCCCTATTTCACTTTCCAGGGACTCCACCCCAAATTGTGAATGATTAATGGCTATACTAATTTCATTCACTAAGAGCTCTGTCTGTTTTTCCTGATCTTTTATTAACAGATCTCTCGTATAGTAGTAAGATAAGATATTATTTAAAATTAGTATGGCTGTTACTATCGTAGCAAAGATGAATGATAGTTTTTTCCTTAAAGACAAACTATCTCCCCCAATTCGAGCTGTTTATCTATAGATTTTTATTCTGTTAGCTGCCTTTAGCGTCCTATAATACGCCCTTGGGCGGGGTTAAGGTAATTTCGTCCATCCGAACGTGAAGAGGAGTCGCAGCCACAAATGAGACGACGCGCGCAACATCATTCACGTCCAACATATCTTCAGATGAAAACCCTTCGGCCTCTTTCCAAATATCCGTATACGTAGCACCTAACTGAATATTTGTAGTAAAAATATTGTATGGATACCATTCTTCTGCTAACACGCTTCCCAAGCCACTCATCGCTTGCTTTGAAGCTGCGTACACAGAATTCATCGGAAGGCTTCTTTTAGTTGCAATGGAACTTATATTAACGATGCGCCCTCCTTCTTCTTTCAGTAACGGAAAAGCCTGTTGAATACAGTGAAACACACCAAAAACATTCGTTTGAAAAACAGCCTCCCATTCTTTAGCTGCAAACTCCTCAAACGCTTTAAAATAACCAATGCCTGCATTGTTAACCAATACATCTATCGCTTTGTGTCGCTCACCGATACGTTGGAAAACCTCTTGAACTTCTTTCTCGTCCATAATATTCATCTGCAAAGGGATCAAATTTTCTATATGATTGTCTACATTCTTCTCGCGGGTTGTGGCATATGTGACAAACCCCTGCTTGGCGAGCTCTAAACTAATAGCCTTGCCAATTCCCTTTAAACCGCCTATAACAATAGCTACTTTCTCTCTCATATTGCACCTCTTTCATTTGGTAACTTTATATACATAGCCAAAAATGTCCGTTAACACATCATATTCGCTATGTTCTTTTATACTATCAATCCAATTATTAGCGATTTTCAAATGAGCGTTATGAGCCCTTTGCTGCAACATCGGAAAATCGATAACATAACGATCGCCTTCAATCTCTCCATGTATAAGATGATACAAGATCCAACTTAATGGATTGTCGACAGCTAGCTGATAGCCCTCTTCTGTTAATGAAGGGACTGGTCTTGAAATGGCAGTGCAAATCTCACTTTTTATGCCGTCAGGAGTTATAGAAGGCATAATCAATTGAAATGTAACATTTTGATTTTCAAGTACATCTATTTCGGAGGTATACTCATAAGCATAAACGGTAACAGGCATATCGCCTATTTCAGCCTTTAGACCTTGGTATTCATTTAAAGAAAAGGGGATTTTTGTTTTCTTTCTATACTCTCTTCCACAAAGATAAGATCTATTAAAATCTTCAATGAGCTGGTGTACGGTGACATTCTTCCCTAACGAGCTTATTCTGCTCGCTGTAGTTTGTATAGCTAGTCGGGAATTGTCACTTGCCAGCCATCTCCTGTTCATCTTCTCTGCTGTAAATGACAGGGTGCCGCTCCCACAATAAAAATCACCGACTAAAGCTCCTTCCTCTGTTGTCATTTGCAAAATCCGTTCCATCAATTTTTCCGGTTTTTGTGTAGCGTAGGACGTATCTTCCTGTCCCAGGTATTCATACTTCCCGCCATCATCCCAAACAGAAGAATAGGTGATTCCCTTCTTTTTAAAATAATTTTCCGTTTTGGCATAAAAAAATAAAGATTCATGATTTAAACCAAATTGGGAATGTTTATAGACAGCGTCATCAGCAAATTTCCAAATAACCTCTCCAAGAAAATGGTTCGCTCCAAATATTTCATCTAAAATGACTTTTAGATAATGCCCTTCTTTTTGCGATGTATGAAAAACAAGGATTCCTTTTTCATT
Source organism: Bacillus sp. PK3_68 (assembly GCF_003600835.1). Classification (NCBI taxonomy): domain Bacteria; kingdom Bacillati; phylum Bacillota; class Bacilli; order Caryophanales; family Bacillaceae; genus Bacillus; species Bacillus sp. PK3_68. The sequence continues at coordinate 2,577,132 of NZ_NQYC01000001.1, forward strand.
TAACAATTCCCTGGCAGCTTCTATTCTTTTCCGATAATCAGACCGATAAATATCTGATCGATAAAAATTTCTAATAGTATTGGCCTCGTTCCAAGGATCAACAATGTGTTCATTTAATGTTCGGTTAAATACGGAGAAAACCCATCCAGAATTAAACGGGCCATCAAAATAAATCATATCGAACGCTTCCCGGTATCCTTGATTCATCAATCCTTGCATAATATATAGATTGTCACCGTAAAACAGACTGTTTTCTTTCATTGCTTCTGGCTCGAATTTCATAATATCCTCACCTTCTTTTCTCTGTACCTCTGCGATATTGTAACTCATTCCTAATAAGGAAACGAGATGAATTAATACTATTAATTGTACTTTTTTTAATGAATGGTAGATACTCTTTTTATTTTCCCTTAATATACATGGTGCCTAAACTTGAGTGTAACATTACTTCTATCTAACTAAAAAGCTGTTAGCCCTGTTTAAAATACTGATATAATAAAATAGTTACAGAAAATTCAGACGTGCATACGTAGAAAAAGGGGTCATTCTATGTTGGAGTTATTTATTACGATGATAGAACGACTTGGCATTATTGTAACCATTGCTTTCATTTTAACACGGTTTAAGTTTTTCAGGGACATGGTCTATCAGGAGCGGCTTGATGGCCCGCAACAGCTGACTGCCATTATATTTTTTGGTTTTTTCGGGATTATCGGTACATATACTGGATTAAGTCTCAGCACAGAAAGTCTGCAATTCAATCGTTGGGTTTCTGGCCTAACCACTGATGAAGCCCTTGCTAACTCGCGGGTGATTGGTGTTGTGCTAGGCGGGCTTCTTGGAGGTTATAGAGTCGGCATTGGAGCAGGCCTTATTTCTGGAATCCATCGGTTTACTTTAGGAGGATTTACAGCTGTTTCCTGTGGAGTGGCTTCCATTATTGCTGGCGTGCTTTCCGGATTGTTTCATAGAAAAAACCGGCATGTCAGCCTCTCATCTGCCCTTTTCATTGGTGCCTTGGCGGAAACGATCCAAATGGTCGTCATCGTGCTGATCTCCCGCCCCTTTGAACAAGCCCTGACATTGGTCAAGATCATTGGTCTGCCTATGATTTTGGCTAACGGGGTAGGCTGTGCCCTTTTTCTTTTAGTTATAAAAAATGTGATTAATGAGGAAGAAAAGGCGGTTGCTGTACAAGCACAAAAAACTTTGCGCATTGCCGACCAAACCCTTGCTTATTTGCGAGAGGGGCTCAACGTCCATTCTGCCCAAGCTGTCTGCTGCATTATCCATAATGAAATAAAAACTAGCGCAGTGGCTATAACCAATTTAACAGAAATTCTTGCACATGTCGGGCTGGGCCAAGACCATCACCGCCCCCATAGCCCCATTCAAACCGGTGTTACTCTTGATACTCTCAAGAAAGGGAAGGTAATTGTCGCAGACCAGCATTCGATTTATTGCCAAGTAGAAAATTGCCCGCTCCGTGCTGTTGTTGTCGCTCCATTAAAACAACGAGGTGAAACGATTGGGACGTTGAAGTTTTACTTCAGCTCAGAAAAAGAGATTTCTAACGTCATCATCGAGCTTATTACTGGTCTCAGCACAATGATTAGCAATGCACTGGAGGTTGCTGCAGCAGAACAAGCCTATCAACTCGCTAAAGAAACAGAAATCAAAGTGCTTCAAGCTCAAATAAGTCCTCACTTTCTATTTAACACATTAAACACGATTGTTTCACTCGTCCGTCTTGATCCTTCTAAAGCAAGAAAGCTGCTCATCTCCCTATCACATTATTTGCGGCAAAACATGTCTGCAACGACAAAAAGCATGACAACACTTGAACAGGAATTAAAGCATGTAAAGGCCTATCTACTAATTGAAAAAGCTCGGTTCATTAATAAACTTGAAGTGATCTACGATATTGATGAAAAGGCGCTTTTGCAGAACATTCCCCCTCTTACATTGCAGCCCATCGTTGAAAATTCAATTAAACATGGGTTCAAGGACAAAGAAAGCAACTGCATAGTGAAAATTACTGTTAAAAGAAAAAGCAGCTCTACTTATATAAAAATACAGGACAACGGACAAGGAATGAGCAAGGAACGTTCAGAACAGATTGGTAAAGCACTTATTGATTCAAAGGAAGGAAGCGGTCTTGCGATTTATAACGTAAATCGCAGACTAACAATGATGTTTGGAGATCAGACAATGCTTGAAATAAACAGTAAACCTGAAGAAGGCACAGAAATCACCTTTTCTATTCCATACATGGAGGAAGCGAATTAAATGGATCTATCTATTAAAACCGTCATCGCAGACGATGAATTATACAGCCGTGATGAGCTGAAGCATCTGTTAGAGGCCTTTCCCTCCATTCATATTATTGGTGAAGTTGAATCTGGAGAAGCTGCCGTCATGAAGGCACTTCATCTGCAACCGGATATTATATTTTTAGATGTCGAAATGCCACGGATGAATGGAATGGAAGCAGCTAAAGCGTTAATGGAATTAAAAAAGCCTCCCTTAATTGTTTTTGCGACTGCTTATCCGCAATTTGCGGCTGAAGCATTCCGATACGAGGCAGTTGACTACTTATTGAAGCCCTATGACGAAGATCAATTGAAGGAAACCATTGAACGCATCGAAAAAAAGATCCTCTCTGTCACAGAGGCTGAAGCAAGCAAACCAGCGGGCAAACTGGCGGTTGAATCAAATGGGGAAATTTTTTATTTGGAGCCTAAAGAGATTCTTTACACATTTAGAGATGATAAATTAACTAAAATTATTACGAAAACCGGTGAGTTTGATACAAAAATTCCGCTGAAGGATTTGGAAAACCGGCTTCATACTTTTCACTTTTTCCGAATCCATAAGAGCTATCTTGTTAATTTAGAGTACATCACCCGCCTTACTCCCTGGTTTAATGGCGCTTACCAGCTGCAGGTGGAAGGAAGAGAGGAAAGGCTGTCAGTTAGTCGAAATTATGTAAAAGGGTTAAGAAGACGGTTGGAAATTTAATTTATCTGTTGCATCTTATTCTCGCTTTTTTGCATGATAATCTGAATTTTTAGCTTTTTGTCCCTGAAAACCTCTTTTCCTCCTTGCTGTTTATTATACTTATTATGTAAACGCATTCACTTATTGAATAGGGGGGAGAAACATGTACACATTTTTAGCAGGAATTGCCCTTTTAATCATTGGTTACTTTACGTATGGCAAATTTATTGAGAATATTTTGGAGTAAAAGAAGAGCGGGCGACACCCGCTTATGTCAATAATGACGGAGTGGACTACGTACCGATGAGTACATCGAAAAACTCCTTAATCCAATTGTTGAACATTGCCGGCACAGGACCGATCTTTGGGCCTATTATGGGGGCGCTTTATGGGCCAGTTGCTTTTATTTGGATCGTGGTTGGCTGTATTTTTGCAGGCGCTGTTCATGACTATTTAACGGGCATGATTTCCATCCGTAACCGCGGCGCCCACTTGCCTGAACTAGCAAGTAAATTTTTAGGAAAAGTAATGAAACACATAGTCAATGCCTTTGCTGTTCTTCTTCTCTTATTAGTAGGAACTGTATTTGTGTCGACGCCGGCCAGCTTGCTCCATGTTTTAATGAATGGCAAAGTCGCCTTAAGCATTCTTATCGCTGCTATCTTTATTTATTATATTTTAGCTACATTGCTCCCTGTAGATAAAATTATCGGTCGTCTTTATCCGTATTTTGGTGCCCTCCTAGTGATTAGTGCTCTTGGAGTAGGCATCGCTTTAATCTTTACAGGGGCACCAATCCCAGAACTTTCTTTAACTAACTTCCATCCTGATCATGCACCGGTATTTCCATTGTTGTTCTTTACGATTACTTGCGGCGCACTTTCAGGATTTCACGCTACCCAAACACCCATTATTTCACGCACAACTCAAAATGAAAAGCAGAGCCGAAAAATCTTCTACGGCATGATGATTGCGGAAGGAATTATCGCTATGATTTGGGCGGCGGCGGCAATGAGCTTATTCGACGGTTATGGTGGTTTAAACGAAGTGCTTGCCGCAGGTGGTCCGGGAGCAGTGGTCAGCGAAGTGTCAACCTCCATGCTCGGTGCCGTCGGCGGAACACTGGCTGTGCTTGGTGTCGTTGTTTTACCAATTACTTCCGGAGATACAGCTTTTCGGAGTGCTCGCATGATCATCGCTGAATATTTGAATATTGGCCAAAAGAAATTTTCGAGCCGCTTATGGATTGCTCTGCCGTTATTCGTTATTTCTGTCTTGCTTACACAGATCGACTTTAATATCTTGTGGAGATATTTTAGCTGGGCGAATCAGTCCACGGCAGTCATTGCCTTGTTTGTTGGCGCTATGTATTTATATATTGCCCGAAAAAACTACTGGGTTTCGCTCATACCGGGAACCTTTATGCTTGTCATGGTTCTCGCTTACATCTTAAATGCACCAATTGGTTTTGGCTTATCCATGACAACCTCCTGGATCGGCAGTACTATCGGCACTATTATACTTGTTGCCCTGTTCTTTCACGCCGCTAAAAAAGCACGCGCAAACGACCTGCCAATTGAAGAGGATGTGTCCGACTGGAATAGTGTAGCCTAATAGCCTCCCCTAAAACATTATCAGACGATAAATAGAAGGAGAAATACTTCTCCTTCTTGGGTGCAACCATTATTTCGTTAGCCTTATGACGGGCCTTTGAAACATCTTTAAGTGCACGCTCATGCGTGTACTTTTATTTTTCTTCTGATTCTATCGATAAGCATCTGTTACGAGAAAACGATCCACTTCTTTAATTGAATTTCGCCCTGAAATAGCCAGTTGCAATTCCGTCTCTGCAATAAAATTTTCAATAACTTCTCTTACTCCTGTTTCCCCAGCTACTCCTAAAGCATAAGCGTAAGGCCGACCGATCAGTACAGCCGAGGCTCCGAGAGCCATTGCCTTGATCACGTCCGCTCCTCTCCTTACTCCGCTGTCCAGTAAAACAGGAATTTTCTGTTCAATCGCTTCGCATATGGAAGGTAAAACATCCAGCGTTGCCACCGCTCCGTCCAATTGTCGCCCTCCGTGATTAGATACGATAATACCGGCCGCGCCATGTTCTAGCGCAAGCAAGGCATCATCCGGATGAGTTACTCCTTTGAGCAAAACCGGCAATGACGTTTGCTGGCAAATGTACTCCAGCTCTTTCCACGTAAATGCCGTGTTATTTCCCTCGTCCAGCACCTTTCGACTCGCTGCTTTTACATTTTTTTCTGGCGGCTCTTCCAGTTTTGAGCGAAACACAGGATCAGAGAAGTAATTTCCCATCCCTTCTCCTGAAAGAAAAGGCAAGTAGGCATTATGAAGATCTTTTTCCCGCCAACCGAGCAAAATGGAATCAATCGTTACTACTATTGCTGAATAGCCGGCATCTTCGGCTCTTTTTAGAAAACTATTTGTTAGGTCATGGTCTTTAGGAGGATACAACTGAAACCACCGTAAAGCATCTCCCATTGCTTCCGCCACTTCTTCCATTGACTTTGTCGAAACATTGCTGAGAATATAAGGAACTCCTAATTGAGCTGCCGCTTTTGCAGGAGCCAGCTCAGCTTCCGGATGCAAGATAGAATTTACTCCAATGGGTGCAAGAAAAATCGGCACAGGAATGGATTGATCAAACAATTTGATCGTTAAATCCCGCTTGCTGACATCACGGCAGATCCTTGGTCGGAGCTGGTACTTCTGAAAGGCCTCCAAATTGGCACGCATGGTATCTCCCGCTCCTGCCCCGCCATTTACATAATCAAAGGGACCGGCTGCAAGCGTCTTTTTTGCCTTCTCTTCCCATTCTTTTATAGACACTGGCAAAAGTTTGGCGCCCTCGTCTCCACTCTGATAAAACTTCATCTGTATATCTTCACAGTTCCTCATGCCACCACTCCCAAGTAAAGTTACTTTTGAAAAATATACATTTATTATCGAATAAAAGTTAAAGATCAAATTCCTCCTGTATTATTGCCAAAAACCTTTAACTATATTGGTGTAAAAGTACGATCGCGAGGAGCAATTATGGAAAGATAGCAAAAAGAGCAGAGAGAAGATCCGAAAAGCCAGCAGATAGATAGTTGGAATAGTGGCAAGCGATCAATCTTACGAAAATGTAATATTTATGTAAGCAAAACCAATTTTTCTCCTCGAACAAATTACATATACTCTTTTTAGATTCGTTATGAGGAGGGACATATCAGTGAATTTTTTCCAACTAAACGTTGATTTGTTTAGATTTATTAATGATCTCGGAAAGCATTTCACCTATTTAAATCCATCTATGACTTTCATCGCTGAATATACAGTCTTTATCTTAGCCTTAAGCGTCACTCTTTTTTGGTTTACGAGAACGGAGGACAATAGAATGATGATTATCTGTGGGGCCTTCACTCTGGCCGTAGCTGAGGTATTCGGAAAGATTGCTGGAAAACTCCATTCAAACCACCAGCCATTTGCTGAGCTGGAAAATGTAAATAAGCTGTTAGGACACGCAGTAGATAACTCTTTTCCAAGTGATCATACCATATTATTCTTTTCGTTTTGTATGACCTTTTATTTATTTAAAAAGAGGGGGAGGTTGTTATGGATTTTATTGGCTACCCTCGTTGGCCTCTCGCGTATTTGGGTGGGTGTTCATTACCCGGCAGATGTCATTACAGGAGCACTTCTTAGTATCTTCACGGCTCTCATTGTTTGTCAGGTAGTACCTAAGTTGAGCGTCATGAGAAAGCTGTTAGCCATTTACGAGAAAGGTGAACAAGTTATCCTTCCTGCAAAAAATAATTCGAGAGAATATTAATAAGCTCATGTCAGCACTGTGCTTTGCACAAACGCACAGAAGGCAGTCATGAGCTGCTACACTTGAACAGTCATCCATACCGGCAGGTTTTATTTTAGATAACCTTATTTAATATCATATAATCTGCATTTATCGTAAAAGCTGGTTTTACTGATTTCTAATAGCTTGGCTGCTTTTATTTTATTTCCTTTTGCAGCAGTTAAAGCCTGTTGAATGGCTTGTTTTTCAACAACAGCTAGTGTTTCTTTTAACGGTAATACTGACATAGATGCAGAAATACTTGCTGGGTCAGGGTCACACTGTATATTGATTTCCGTTTCCTCTGCTCCTCCAGCTTCCTGGTCGCGCAAATATAGGGGCAGATGAACCAATTGAATCACCTTGCCATCCAGCACATTGATTGAACGCTCCAGCACATTTTCCAATTCACGGATGTTTCCCGGCCAGGAATGCTGCCTTAACTTCAATGCCACCTCTTGTGATAATTCAATGCCACTGCGGTAAAATTTTTTCTCTAGCTTCTTCAGTAAAAATCGGGAGATAGAAAGCACGTCTTCCTTTCTTTGTCTCAATGGAGGAATTTCGATTTTGATGACATTTAAGCGATAGTATAAATCCTGGCGGAACTCCCCCTCCTTCACCATCTTTTCTAAATCGCGGTGGGTCGCTGCAATGATCCGCACGTCCACAGAAATGGATTTTTGGCCGCCTACCCGGTGAATCTCTTTTTCCTGAAGCACTCTTAACAATTTACTTTGCATAGAGAGAGGCATATCCCCGATTTCATCCAAGAAAAGCGTACCTTCATTGGCCATTTCAAACTGCCCCTTCTTTCCGCCTTTTTTGGCTCCTGTAAAAGCTCCATCCTCATAGCCAAACAGCTCGGACTCCAGCAGATGTTCCGGGATAGAGGAGCAATTAATGGCAACGAAAGGACCGGACGCGCGCATGCTGTTATGGTGAATGGCGTGGGCAAACAATTCCTTTCCCGTGCCCGATTCACCGATCAGTAAGACCGAGGAGTTGCTACCTGAGATTCTTTGAGCAAGATTTTTGACCGACAGAAAAGCAGGGCTGTCTCCAATTAAATCATTAAAGTTATACCTACTTTGCAAATCTCGCTGGGCTCTTGCTTGATAATACTTCAACTCTTCCACGAGATTTTGGATTTTTGTTTTGTACATCTGCCACTCTTCTGGATTGCGAAACATGACACTGCCTACAGCGCCGACAATTTCTCCATTCTCAAACAGAGGGAACCGGTTAGCAATCATTTCGCTGCCATTAATTGATTGAAGGGCAGCCAGTTCGGTTTGTCCCGTTTGGGCAACGATATGCATGCGTGAGTTTTCAATTATGTCCTGTACCGGACGATTGACTGCTTCTTCTACCGTCGTCCCAATAAATTCGCAGTATCCCTCATTGATATAGAGAATTATGCCGTTGCGATCGACAACAACCACTCTTTCTGCCAATAAGTTAATGATTTGCTCATACCAGCTGTCAGGAATTTTTTCAAAAGCCCGTTTCATTCCACATCCCTCCTTTTTACATTGGTGCATTTATTATAACAAAGATTAACCCATAAATTTCCTTATGAGAAATGGATCAACGGCAAATAAGAGAACCCTATTCTAACGAATCGAACAAGGTTCTCTTTAATATCTAGTCTGCTTTTCGAGAAGAGAAAGCTTTATTGGGCTGTGTAGCCGCCATCCAGCACGACCGCTTGCCCTGTCACCCCCCTCGCTTTGTCGCTTGCTAAAAAGACCGCATAATCAGCGATTTCTGCTACCGTTAACAGCCGTTTTTGCGGGACAAGCGGTAGTAAAACTTCCTCAATCGCACGGTCCAAACTGACATTTCTTGTTTCTGCCAAGTCGCCTAATTGCCCTCTGACTAACGGTGTATCCACGTAGCCGGGGCATAAAGCATTGACAGTGACTCCATATGCCGCACCTTCTAAGGCTGCTACCTTCGTTAGACCAATGACTCCATGCTTGGCGCTATTATATGCTGCTTTTCCAGCGAAGCCAATAATGCCGTTTACAGAAGCCATATTGATGATTCTGCCGAAGCCCTGTTCCTTCATGGCTGGGAATACGTGTTTTATTCCAATGAACGGAGCCGTTAACATCACTTTTATTAGCTGCTCAAATTTCTCTGTAGGAAACTCTTCGATGGGAGCAACATATTGAAGCCCTGCATTGTTAACTAAGATATCTATTTTTCCGAAAGTTTGCTGTGCTGATCGAAGACTATTTTTATAAGCTTCCTCATTAGTGACATCACATGGAGCGGCCAATCCCGTGAACCCTTGTTCTTTTAATTCTGAAACCACCTGTTTACTTTTTTCTGCATTTAAATCTGAAATAACGATATTGGCTCCTTCTTCAGCAAATGTCCTGGCAATCTCTAAGCCAATCCCGCTGGCCGATCCTGTAATAAACGCTGTTTTTCCAGCTAATGCTTTGTTCATACTTCTATTGCCTCCTTAAATTTAGACACTTTAGTTATCAAACGAACTTAAATAATCCCCAAAAATGTATAAAGCGCGATCACAACGAATACAGCTAATGTCTTAATGACTGTAATGGCAAATATGTCTCGATACGATTGCTTGTGTGTTAATCCAGTCACAGCAAGCAGCGTGATGACAGCCCCGTTATGAGGAAGAGTATCCATGCCGCCAGAAGCCATAGCTACTACCCTATGCATCACTTCAGGAGGGATATTAGCCGCTGCAATTGCCTGGTTGTACTTATCTGCCATCGCTCCCAATGCAATACCCATACCGCCAGAGGCCGATCCGGTCATACCGGCAAGTGTCGTTGTCGTCACTGCTCCATTTACAAGCGGGTTGGTGAATGTACTAGAAATCCCATCACTTATTTTTGCAAATCCCGGAAGCGCGGCGATAATTCCCCCAAATCCATATTCCGCCCCGGTATTCATAGTCGCCAGCAGTGAACCGCCGATTGCTGTGTTTACGCCTTCTTTAAATCCCTGTGTAACACGTTTCCAATCGTACGCTATTGATGAGACAATCCCCACTAATAAGGCCATAATAATCGCCCAAACAGGTGCAACGGCGGCGACATCTACTGAATAATCCTTTAAGCCAATGGCAGAAAAGTCAAAACCATTGGGGTACCATTTTGGTATATACGTAATAAACAGCTTATTAGTGATCCCAACGAGAAGAAGCGGAATAAAAGCAAGAACCTGTCTGGCTACTGACTGTTGTGAAGCCAGATTAGAGGGCTCAACGCCCGTCCCTTGTGCCTTGGCACTTTCCACAGCAGCTGCTTCTTCTGATTCAAAGCCGTAATAGCCTTCACCGGCCTTTTCAGCTTTCTTTCTCCTCATTTCCAGATAAAACAAGCCTGCAGCTAAAACAAGAATCCCCCCAATAATCCCGAGTGTTGGCGCTGCATAAATATTTGTTTTGAAAAACGAAATAGGAATGACATTTTGAATCTGCGGCGTTCCTGGCAGGGCATCCATCGTAAAGGTAAACGCACCGAGAGCAATCGTTCCTGGAATGAGCCTTTTTGGAATATCTGCCTGCCGGAACATTTGGGCTGCGAATGGATAAATGGCAAACACGGCCACGAATAAACTAACGCCGCTATACGTTAAAATTGCTCCTAATAACACGATCGTCAACATAGCCCGTCTGGCCCCGAGCCAACGTACAATCGTCTTGGCGATAGATTCCGCGATTCCGGACATTTCTACGACTTTCCCAAAAATAGCCCCTAATAGAAAAACAGCAAAATAGGATTTAATAAAACCGACCATCTTTTCCATAAATACACCTGAAAAGAACGGCAAAACATGCAGCGGTGCAATTAACAGGACAGCGAGAAGCGCGCATATGGGCGCAAACAAAATAACTGAGTAACCTCGATAAGCAAAAAAGATTAAGAGTCCGAGCGACAATAAAATAACTAGCAAATCCATGCAAATCCCCCCGTATCGTTTGATCAATCATAAAGGCCCCTCTTAGTAAGCGTTTACAATAAAGGCTAGCCTTTATTTTGTTACTCCTTCTGCCCTCAGTCACACAGGCGAACGACCCTGCTATGTTGTTTGACCGCCATGAAACAGGATGATTTTCATTTCTCTCTCGTCTTCAAATTGCAATTATCATACCAATTAAAGAAGATTCAAGAATCTCCCTCTAGCAAAAGGAAGGCTTTTATAAAAATGAAAGATCCGTTCCGAAAACACGGAAATTTCCTGTTTTGCGGAATCTCTTCCCTTTAAAAATCCGGAAAAACGGAAAATGCCATTCATCTTATGGGCTCAAGCTATTCCCATTGACCCCTTTCAGGACAAATAAAATTTTCTCTGCTTTCTCGTTCTTTTTTTCAAATAAGGGTGTTTAGATCACAAAAATTGATGCACTCTAAGTTAGAACTTCAAAAATAGAAGAATAGATTAAAGAAAGCTGTAAAATGTGTATCTCTTCAGCTATATGACACCGCATTCCGCTTGGGCATTATTACGAAGCAGCTGAAAAATTCTTGAAAACACACGGGTTAGTAAGTTATTCTTAAGCATACAATTCTTACTTAAGGCTGTGATTAACGTTGCGTATTAATAAATTCATTAGCGAGTCAGGAAAAACATCCAGAAGAGGAGCAGATAAATTAATTAGTGAAGGAAAAGTAACCATCAATGGAAAGTTGGCCGAAGTAGGAAGCCAGGTAGAACCCGGCGATGACGTCCGAATTAATGGAGAATCTGTTCAAATAGAGAAAAACCATGTGTACATTGCATTAAATAAACCAGTTGGCATCACAAGTACAACAGAAAAGCATGTAAAAGGAAACATTGTTGACTTCGTCAATCACCCTTTGCGAATTTTCCATATTGGACGGCTTGATAAAGACTCAGATGGCCTCATTCTCCTTACAAATGACGGCGACATTGTAAATGAAATTTTGCGTGCTGAAAATAATCACGAGAAAGAATATATCGTCACTGTAGACAAGCCAATTACCTCCGAATTCTTAAAGAAAATGGCTAGTGGTGTGGAAATTTTAGATACAAAAACACTTCCTTGTGAAGTCATCCAAACCTCAAAGTATGAGTTTCACATCATATTAAAACAAGGCTTAAACCGGCAAATCCGCCGCATGTGCGCGGCACTCGGGTATAAAGTGTTAAGGCTCCAGCGCATCCGGATTATGAACATTCACCTAGGCAGCCTGCCTATTGGGCAATGGAGAGATTTGACGAAAAAAGAACGCACCCAGTTATTCAAAGACCTGGACTATGAGCCGAAACAGTGGTAAATGAAAAAGCCAAATGAGTGATCACTCATTTGGCTTCTTTTTCTGTAAAGAGATAATAAAGTTAGTTAATTTTGAGAGTAAATATAGGAGCCTTGCTACATTTTATTGTGTAGCAAGGCTCCTTAAAGTTGTTTAATTCTAACTCAACTGACGCCTCCGTTAGTTCTAGCCTACCCGCGAACAAATCCACCCTCTGAATGTATGATTTGTCCAGTTATCCATTCAGCCTCATCACTTGCAAGAAAAGCAATAACCCGTGCCACGTCATCTGGTGTACCAATACGGCCCATTGGAAATCTAGGTAAAAGAAAATTTCTTATTTCATCCGTCATCCATGTAGAATCTGTTGGACCTGGATTTACAGCATTAACAGTGATTCCTAATGGTGCAAGTTCTTGTGATAACGACCTAGTAAAGGCAGAAATAGCCCCTTTAGTTGCTACATAGGCTAACTCCCCGGGCATAGGAGCTAAATCCTGCCCTGATGTCATATTTATTATTCTTCCCGATTCTAAATTAGATTTTTTAAAACGACGAGCAAACTCCACACAAAGAAGAAAATTTGACCTCATATTAACCGCATAATGATCATCAAGTGATTTAGCATCTAACGATAAATAATCATTACTTGTGGAATGAGCTGCATTATTAATTAAGATTGAGGGATACCCTAATTTAGCCAAAATTTCCTCATATATGATAAAGGCAGCATTTGCATCTGATAAATCAATTTTCATTGCCCCGCAACGGACACCCATTCGTAAAATTTCTTGCTGAAATTTTTCTATCCATACCTCATCAGAATTCCAGTGAGTAAAGAAAATATTTATCCCCTGTGAGGCTAACTTACGACAAATAGCTGTACCAATCTCTCCTTGACTGCTCGCTCCTGTAATTAGTGCAATTTTTTTTTGAATATGACTCATTATTTTAACCCCCAGATTATAGGGATAATATGCTATGGGTAATAGAGATGTCGATTCTCATAAAAACAAAAGCAGACCCCCTAATAGTATCTGCCTAGTCAATGGATATTTTATAACTCCACACCATGTATCCCCGAATGATTATCATTCAAATAACTAGACACATGCCTCCCCTTAAATGGGTATAAAGTTAAAGCTGTCTATTTATGATTATTCATCACAGAGTTTGCCACATGTAGAATCTTAATTCCCCTTTCCATGCATCTCTAAGCTTATCTTACTTATTAGACTGAAAAAAACAACAATTTATTAGAGGAACTTGTGTATGTACTATACTCGCATTCAACTATTCCGCCCCGTTAGTCCAATAAAAATTAACAACTTTATTGTCAATCCCTCCGTCGATCTTCACGGAGAAGAAAAAGAAGTACAAGCTGTTGCCGGCAGGTTGGATTCTGTTGGCATTACAAAACAAACTAGGCTGCTCACTCATGAAGAAGGAGAACGTTTTATAGTCCTCTTCCTTTTTCTTTAATGGTTAAGCATGGACCGTTACATTGTCTCCCTTGTTCTAATAATAAAGGAACAGAATGAAAGCAAGTAAAAAAGCAACTGATGCTTATTGCTCTAATCTAACAAATTGTATAAAATATTATTATTATTAGCAACAATCTGTCTATTGTTTAGCAATGTTTTTAATTATATAGTTTATATAACTATTTCATTACTAAGTCTCTTTACACTTCATTATCGATCTTCTCTGCGGGCGGTCCGTGAGCCTCCTCGTTGCGTGCGCTTCTGCTTGTTCTCACCAGGACTCGCTTTTCCCGCTAGACTCATCATCTTTCGCTGCAATCAACTAGTGAAAAAACAATATTCATCTTTAGCCAAGCCAATTACTCAGCAATTTTTTCCTCATCATCTCTCTAAATGGGAATCCATGCTAAAAACTTGCTTCAATCATTAGAAGGAATCTTGTGTCTTTAAATGATCGGAGCAGTCAAAGAGCGATAGCTTATGTTTAAGATTCGCCCTTCTAAAAAGCTAACCTTGTCCTTCTATCTCCATACCCTGTTATAACTGGTATGTATAGGCGGATAGAAAGTACTAAATCTATGCCACCAGCCCAGATGACCACTCTTTATAGGCATATCTCTTTAAACATCTACTTATCCAATTTTTTATCATTTGTAAACAGCTGCATGTATAGACTAATGAATGAAAGCTTTCATATAAAAATAATGAATAAGGTGGAGGAGATAGCGAAGATGGAAAAATTAGTCGAGGTACAAAAGATCACTCATTTTATCGGTGGAGAAATGAAGCCAGGGACGAGCAAGCGTTTCGGCAAAGTGTACAAGCCTTCAACAGGTGAGATAATGGCTCTATGTCCATATGCTTCAACAGAGGAAGTAAATGCAACAGTAGAAATAGCTAAAAAAGCTTTTGGTGTCTGGAAAAAAACGCCTGTTGCTCAAAGGATAGAAGTCATTCACCGCTTCAGAAGCCTGCTAGTTGAGAAGACTGATGAACTAGCAAACTTAATTGGCCTCGAGAGCGGCAAAACCCTTTCTGATGCTAAAGGTGAAATCAGCAGGGGCATTGAATCGGTTGATCTAGCCATTAATGCTCCCCATCTTTTGAAAGGCGAGTACTCCGTTAATGTAGGCGGAGAAATTAATGCTTATTCGATGAAGCAACCACTTGGTGTAGTCGCTGCTATTTCGCCATTTAATTTTCCTTTCATGGTTCCGGTTTCCATGTCGACAATGGCTGTAGCGTGCGGAAATGCCGTTATTTTAAAACCTTCCGAAAAAGTACCCAATTCGGCGTTATTCTTCTCGGAGCTCTGGAAACAGGCGGGTCTGCCGGATGGCGTATGGAATGTCATTAACGGGGATAAAGAAGCGGTAGATGCTTTGCTGAAACATCCTGATGTTCCGGCCATCTCTTTTGTAGGGTCTACGAAGATTGCCCAATATATTTACGAGGAAGGATGCCGGAATCATAAAAGAGTAGCGGCCTTCGGTGGTGGAAAAAATCATATGATTATTATGCCTGATGCTGATTTAGACCTCGCTGTTAACTCCTTCCTCGGAGCAGCATACGGAGCTGCTTCCCAGCGCTGCATGGCTATCTCTGCAGCGGTGCCCGTAGGAGAAAAAACAGCGGAGGCCTTCGTAGCCAAGTTAAAAAGTCGAGTGGAAGAATTGAAGGTTGGTGCCTATAACGATGAGAACGCCGACTTTGGTGCTCTTATTTCACAAGAATCAAAGGAAACAGTGACAAGATTTATAGAACAGAGCATTCAAGAGGGTGCCCACTTATGCGTAGACGGACGGAATCCCAAAGTTGAGAATGCACAAGGCTTCTTTCTTGGAGCCACTTTGCTCGATCATGTAACTCCTAATATGGAAATCTATCGTGAAGAAGTATTTGGTCCAGCGCGGATCGTCGTTCGTGTCGATACGTTGGACGAAGCGATTGAACTAATTAATAATCACGAATATGGAAATGGCGTAACGATATTTACAAATAACGGATATGCAGGCCGAAAGTTCGCGGAACAAATTGAAGTCGGCATGGTCGGCATCAATGTACCGATTCCAATTCCGGTCGGTTACCACAATTTTGGCGGATGGAAGCGTTCAAAGTTTGGCGAAGGCCATATGTTTGGGCCGGACACGGCACGCTTCTTTACAAAATCAAAAACAATCTCCGAAAGATGGCCGGAAAACCAGGTTTATAGCGACCAGGTAGACTTTGACTTCCCTAGCAATCGGTAAAATAATTCCTATCCTTCCAATCCATAAAAGATAGCCCTCAACAATAAATGAAGTCCGGCAAAGAACAATAGTTTTTGCCGGATTTTTTCGCTGTCGCCTCACTAAGCTCCCAAAACAAGAAAGTAGGCTCGCTGACTGTAAATATCTCTTCCTTAATCATCTTCATTGCTATGAATCACTTAAGAGTTTTTTCAAGCATTCACGCTTTTAAAATAGCGATATACTTTCTCCAGCTTTTTTGCTTGTTTTCCTTTTGGGCTTTCCATATTGCCAAATTCAAAAAACTTCACTTTTTTAATACCTACAAAGCGAAATAAAGCTCTTTTCATTAAGATCTTATGCGCATTGTTTAACCAGAAAAGAGGATATTTTGCAGGCCCCTTCATGGTGGATACACATACAACTGATTTTCCTTTTAATAACCCTTCCGGGAAAAGTCCCTTCTTGTCTCTGTAAGCAAAATTCGCAGCAAATAATTGATCTATATATCCCAACAGCATAGCCGGTGGTCTTCCCCACCAAATGGGATAGATAAAAACAATCTTGTCAGCCCAGGTAATTTGTTGTCTATATTTTTCAATCTGAGGATCACGATATATATCGCGTCTCCGCTTATCTTTATTAAACACTAGAAGAGGATTAAATTGCTCTTCATATAAATCAAGAACTTGCAATTCGTTTATGAAGAAATTTTCATGGCTCCCTTGGATTACTTTTTGTAAAAAGGCATGACATAAACTTTCATTATTAGGATGTGCATAAATAACTAGTGTTTTCATAAAGCACCTCATTTAGTTATCATATGATAATAATTATTATATGACGATTCGTGTTTTGTTGTCAAATGATAATTGTGCATTGATAATAAATTTGTTATCTTGTCAATAAGAGGTGAAAACTATGGACAAAAAAGCTCTTTTTTTAAATGTGTGTCCTTCACAGCTTCGGTTCATCGTGTGACGCATGAATTAACAAAAAACGCTAAATCCGATTCTATTACACCTGTTCAATATACGATCCTTGAACATATAACCGTTAATCAGCCGGTTACTCCCAGTGAAATGAGTGAATGCATGCATGTATCCATGCCAAATATGAGCCGTGAATTAAAAAAATTAAGCGAAAAAAACTTAATTGAGAGGTTAACCGACCCTAAAGATCGACGAAAACAATATGTACGTCTCTCTAAAAAGGGAAAAACTATGATGGATGATGCCTTTTCACTTATAGAATCCAACTTCTTAAGCCGTGTACAGCATGCTTCGAAGGAAGATTTAGAGGATATTGACCGCGCCCTCGATGTCCTTCAAACAAAGCTCTTTTATTAATAAAGCAATAACGCAAAAAACACCCTCAATTGAAGGTGTTTTTTTACCGTATATTCCTACTGCATTCTAGTTATCAATGTCTATGATTATTTCGAGGGAAAGCGTATAGTCACTGTTGTTCCTCTACCTTTTGAGCTTTGAAAATCAATGGTTCCCTTGTACTTTTCTACAACATTGTAACAAATCATCATTCCTAGGCCTGTCCCTTTACTTTTCAAGGAATAAAAAGGTGTACCGAGGGTCTTAATTTCTGCTTCTGACATGCCTTGTCCATAATCGATCACTTTGATCTCAATGAAATCTTTCTTTCTATTAGCTGATACAATTACAGGATCGCCGGCATTGGAAGCCTCAATGGCATTTTTAATAATATTTACGAGTAACTGCTTAAACTCTATATTATTAGCAGCAATAAAAAAGTCATCTACGACGTTTAACTGGATCTTATTATCATGTAACAACCCATAAGAACAAAGAAAATCCGTTACACTCTGAAGAACATTCTTTACATTGACAGTTTCCATTTCTTTATCTTTATCTGGCTTGGCAATCTCTAAAAATTGAGAAATCACCTGTTCAGCTGTATCCAATTCATCAATCATCAAAGCAAAATGCCTTTTGGCATCTTCACAATTAGGTGCTGTCTCTTGTTGATATAGCTGCAAAAATCCTTTTATGACAGTCAAAGGGTTTCTAATTTCATGAGCAACAGCCGCTGCCAGTTGTCCTGTTATTCTTAGGCGCTCCGATTGTTGTATTTGTTCATAGTATAACTGCTGCTTTTTTATTCGGCGGTGCGATAGATAGAAGATGAAGTACACCATCACCTGGCTGCCTATAAAATTAAGGATATTGCCGGTTATATCTTCTTTTATATAGGGATAGGAATGTCCTTGATCAAAGACTGCAATATAACTAAATGCAAGAACGATAGCCACACTATTTAATAACAATGAAAAATAAAATAGCTTGGAATCAAAAAATAAGATAGAAACAGCTGGCACTAGGCAGAGAAAAATAAAGGTAGACCAAGTGTCTGGATAGAGAAAGAAAAGCGTATAAAAATAAATGAATGTCACTATTGTAATTACCACTCTAAAAATATGCGTAGCATATTTAGGGTAAAATAACAAACAGCCTGCTAGCATAAAAACAAGCACAATGTGGAAAAGATGGCCAAAATCTATTTTTTCCAAATGCGGGTTATCTATTAACAAGCCTACAATCATAAGAGCTATTACACTTACTGCTGTAATGTAATATAATGTTTTATTTACATGAGTATAAATCCCGTTCATATCTACTCCTTTTTATTTTTATATCAAAAAATAACCGCCATTGTTCAATTATTCTCATCACGTCATCTTAAATAACTTTTATATAGTACCATACAATTTTTGTATAACTGGTAGATTATTTTAAGAATTGAAAAATAGGTAAAATAGACGGAGACAGATTCATGATTCAACTCTTCCCTGTCAGAATTAGCAGCTACTATAGCCATTAGTTTACAACCTAATAATGAAATTTAATAAAGGAAAGAAAATATTTCCTACGTATTTTTTCAAAAAAAAGAGAGAGAAGTTCTCTCCCCGTTTAACATATAGTTACTGATTGCTTAAATGAAATTTAATAAAAAATGTCGTGCCTTCCGGTCCTGTTTGAGTTTCAATCTTTGCATGATGTCGAGCGGCAATAGCATAACACACCCCTAAACCTAAACCAGTTCCATTATCCTTTGTAGTGAAAAATGGGGTACCTAGCTTCTCTAATATTTCCGGCTCGATCCCTGTTCCTTGATCTTGTACAGTAAGAACCACATTGTCGTTTCCTTCTTTATAGGTTTTAATAGTAAGCGTTTGCCCTTCACTCATTGCTTCTAGTCCATTCCGATATAGATTGATTAATAACTGGCGTATTTCATTGCGATTTAAAAGTAGCTCTGGAATAGGTGTCGTATGAATTTTAATAATTTTGTTTTGGCTGAACGCATCCACTTTAATCAAGGGAGTCATATCATGAATAAGAGCATTTAAATCCTGCATCTGCAAATCAGAGGTCCTCGTATTGCCCATGGAAAGAAACTCCGTGATAATAGAATTTGCACGGTCCAGCTCTTCAATCATTAAATTAAAATAATGATTGTATTGATCAAAACGATCCTCTTTCTTTAATAATTGTAAAAACCCGCGGACAGTTGTCATTGGATTCCTAATTTCATGGCTGATGCCTGCCGCCATTTGTCCTATTAAATCCAAGCTCGACAATCGCTTTAATTCCTTCTCATATTTCTTTTTGTCAGTTACATTTTTAAAGAGGCAACAGAGACCGTCGTCATAAGGATAAGCGACTATCTCATGCCAATAATCTTCATAGACTGAAGGCGTTTCAAACTGTATGGATATCTGCTCTGACAGTACCCGATGAAACTCCTTATACATCGTTGTTCCAATTACCTCCGGGTATATCTCCCAGATGTTTTTTCCTATTACATCTTCTATTGTTTTATTTTTTGGAAGAAACTGATGTTTGTTTATATAAGTAAATTTCCATTCTTTATCTAAGGTGAAAAATCCATCCGTGATGCCTTCAATGATACTTGTCACTTTCTTATTGGCCGTAGCCAATTCTCTTGTTCGTTCTTCCACTATATATTCAAGTTGATTCATATATTGCAAGTTTAAAAATGCTGGAACCGTCGCATCAACAATTGATTGCGCTATTCGAATTTGGGAATCACAGTAATAGTGGCCTTTCTCCTTTAGATTGACGACAGCTATTACGCCAAGCACTTCTCCCATTGAAATAAATGGGATCATAAGCAGGTTCTCAATATGAAGATGGCTACAACTGTCATGATCCATTCTTTCATCTGCACAAACATCCGGTATAAAAACAGCATTTTTCGCCTTAATAACCTCTTGAATAATAGCTTCGTAGTTTAAACTCATTTGAATATTTTGATACTCTGCTTCTGTCCAATCGCTCTCTTTGCTTAGCCTTACAGATTTTATTACCTTCTTATCCAACGGACCTAGAAGGCATGCAGCTATATGGTGGCTACCTAATACCTTCCCTAAATAGGAAAAGCATGTATCGAGACTTTCCTGCACAGAGGAGCACATCGGTAACTCACGTGTAATATCTAGTAATAACTGCTTTTCGGTAATCAGATTTTCTTTTTGCATAAGGTTGTTCGCATTTTGAATAGCAACAGCAGCCATATTTACATAGGCTTCCACACTTTGAATTTCAGCTTCCGTTAAATTCATTGGAATGCCATAATCAAATAAAAAAACAAGGCCAAATAGCTCTTGCTCGTACGAGATGGGCAGTACTAGTAAGGATTTAATTTTAAAGGCGTTGATAACTGCTGGATCTGGCCTTGAATCCTTTGATGTATGAGGTATATAAATAGGTTTCTTCGTTTCAATTACCTCTTTGGCTAATAAGTCTTTTTTCGGATCAATGATCTGTTTATCAATCGTTATTCCAGCTATAAAATCAGGCTTCCCTACAAATCCTTTAAATGTTCCATCTTGCTGCGGCAAATAAATACCTACAGCATCACACTGAACAATTTCTTCAGATATGGCCTTTGTTACATGTTCAAGCACTTCCCGTAATTCTAACTTTGTATTGATAATCTTTGTTATATTTGCAAGCCGAGAATATCTCGTCTGTTCTACTCCCATTTGCCGATCCCCAATCGTAGAGATAATAAAATAAACCTTATTACATAAACAAGGCCTGCATAGCACTGTTTTGCTTTATTTATGAATATTTTATTACTTCTTATTGTACAGAGGTTCCATTAAATTTAATATAGGCAATAAAGAAAATAATACCAACCTGTAAGAAACATAAGGATATTTTCTTAAAAGCAACCAATTACACGGACGAGCCATAAATAAATTATACCTGAATAAGTAAGACCCCTAGATACCAATTACCTCTAAATACCCTCAAAAATTACAAATTATTGATTTTTTTACTATTTGTCCTTCCTGAATAAAACAATATACATGTTCCCTTTTTATTTCAAATACCATATTGGAATCTAAAAACTTTAAAAAGCAAACGAATGCTGTCAAAAGAAAGACAGCATTCGCTTGCGCCATATCAGGTACCACAATAGGTTCGGTAAGGATGGGAAGTGGGTGCAGCTGGCGTACAGTAATCCTCATACTTATTAGAATATGCGTACGGATTGGAAAGCGCGTCTAGAAGCCTGTGCATGACGCTGTCATCTCCTTCTTCCACAGCTGCAGCTAGCGCCTCTTCTACCCTGTGATTCCTTGGAATGAGCGCAGGGTTGCTTTCACGCATCAGCTGATTGGAAGCATCTTTCGACTCCTTTTGTCTGCCTCGCCTCTCTTTCCAACGTTCATGCCACTTATTAAATTCAGAAGTGGCGAATAGCTCTTGATCCTTCAGACTGTTAAGGGTTAAAGCTCTAAAAGTATTCGTATAGTCGGCATGGTGTTGTTCCATCATATGAAGAAGATCTTTAATTAAGGCTTCATCCTCCGCTTCTTCATTCACTAACCCAAGCTTGGCTCTCATTCCTGCAAACCAATAAGAGTGATATAACTTGGTGAAATGAGAGATTTCCTTTTGAGCTAATTCAACCGCTTTTTCCTCCTCCTCATGCAGCAGTGGCAATAAAGCTTCTGCAAAGCGCGCAAGGTTCCACCCGCCAATGTATGGCTGATTTCCGTAGGCATAGCGGCCTTGAAGGTCGATGGAGCTAAATACAGTCGCCGGGTCATAGGTATCCATAAAAGCGCAAGGACCATAATCAATCGTTTCTCCGCTGATAGTCATATTGTCGGTATTCATTACGCCGTGAATAAATCCAACAAGCTGCCATTTAGCAATTAGTTCTGCTTGACGCCTAATCACTTCTTGAAGCAGAGACAAATATTGCTCTCCATCCCTTTCAATGTCTGGGAAATGCCGGCGTAATGCATAATCTGCCAATGTTTGAAGATCTTCTGCTTTTCCCCAATTCGCTACATACTGAAAAGTACCAACACGCAGGTGGCTGGCAGCCACTCGAGTGAGAATAGCGCCCGGAAGCTCGGTTTCGCGAAATACAGGCTCACCCGTTGTGACCACGGCTAAACTGCGGGTAGTAGGAATACGAAGCGCATGCATGGCTTCACTGATAATATACTCGCGAAGCATCGGCCCAAGAGATGCACGGCCATCCCCGCCACGAGAAAACGGTGTTCTGCCAGAGCCCTTAAGCTGAATGTCAACCCGCTCTCCTTGTGGAGTCACCTGCTCGCCCAGCAGTACCGCTCGCCCGTCCCCTAGCATGGTAAAGTTTCCGAATTGATGCCCCGCGTATGCTTGAGCAAGAGGAGAAGCCTCCTCGGGAATTTTGTTTCCAGCAAGCACGGCTATGCCCTCCTTGCTTTTCAATCCCTGTGCGCTCAAACCTAAATGCTCCGCCAATCGGTCATTAAAAACCACCAGCTCCGGTGAGGGCACAGGGGTCGGATTAGTATGGGAGAAAAAGAAGTTTGGCAGACGGGCATAACTATTGTCCGTGTTCCATCCTATACTCTTACTTTTTGTCATAGCTTCTCCTTTCTTTTTATAAATGTTTTTTGTATATGCAAGAAATGATTTTAACGATCTACACTCATAAAAATACGATGCAGTCTCTTTTTAATGTCTACTTCTACCAATTTATTATACCCTTTCCACAGCTCAATGACGCTTCTTAAATAAAGTTGCTGTCTCTACTATAAAGGCTATGGTATAACCGGTTGTTGATTTCCGCTGCAGGCGGACGCTTTCCAAGAGCGGTCCGTAAGCCGACTCTTTACATGCGCTCTTATGGGGTCTTATCAGGACTCGCTTTTCTCCCTAGAGTCAACGCTATCGCTACAATCAACTATTGAAAAAACCACATTTCTCTTAAACAGAGCCAAATAAAAAGAAGCAGCTTTAGATCGCCGCTTCTTTTCCACCTGTCTACCTCAAATTATTTTACCTTTTGTTACCTTATCCCTTAGTCACTTCATCATCTGTTTGTCCTTCTACAGGAACACGCTTGCCTATTCGAAAAGCATAAAAGCTAACTGTGATCACGGCAAGAAAAACAACACCGACAATCAGCGATATGCGCGTATCATCGTTGAACCACATACCGATTAATACCATGATTAAGAAAGCAATGGTTAGATAATTCGATACCGGGGCAAACGGCATTTTAAATGGATGTTTCTCCATTTCTGCCCCTTTCATTCTTCTGAATGAAATTTGGCTAATCAAAATGATAAACCACGGAACCATGCCGGGAAGTACACTGGCACTATATACATAGACAAATAAATTTTCCGGGGCAAGATAACTTAAAATAACACCGACGGCCAAACCAACGAGTACGCCAAGCGTACCGATTAAAGGAACGCCATTTTTGGACAGCTTCGTAAAGAACTTAGGAGCCTGGCCATTCACTCCTAATGTGTAAAGCATGCGGCCTGCGCTGTAAATACCGCTATTACAGCCAGACATAGCCGCCGTGATAACGACAAAATTAATCAGTGCAGCCGCAGCCGTAATGCCGACCTTTGCAAAAGTGGCAACGAACGGGCTGCCAATAGAATTCAATTGATCCCAAGGATAAACTGTGACAATGATAAAAATCGCACCGATATAAAAAATTAAAATACGCCAAATAATACTTTGAATAGCTTTTGTTAATGTTTTCTTTGGATCTTTTGCTTCGCCAGCCGTAATTCCAATCAACTCGACACCCTGATAAGCTGCTACAACGAGTGAAAGAGCAAAGAAAAAGCCTGACCAGCCACCTGCAAAGAAACCACCGTGTGTCCAAAGATTAGACAACCCCAGAGCACCCCCGCCATTGCCAATACCGAAGAAAATAAGTCCAAATCCCGCCACAATCATTAAAACAATAGTGACAATTTTAATCATTGCAAACCAAAATTCGAACTCCCCAAACGATTTAACAGAAATTAAATTGGCTGCACCAAGAATAATCATAGCAATCATACCCGGGATCCAAGCTGGCAGGTTGGGAAACCAATACTGCATGTATGCTCCAACCGCAATAATTTCTGACATTCCGACAATCACCCATTGAAACCAGTTGCTCCAGGCAGTGATATATCCGGCGAGCGGATGAATATATTTATAGCCAAACGTTGCAAAGGAACCTGTACTTGGCTCTACATACAACATTTCTCCCATTGCACGCATGATAAAAATATAAAAACTCCCGAAATGGCATAAGCCAGCATAACAGACGGGCCTGTCCATTGAATCGTGCTTGCCGACCCCATAAATAAACCGACACCAATCGTTCCACCTAAAGCAATCATCTGAATGTGACGCGACTCCAGGCCTCTCTTCAATTCTTTATTTGCCACTTTTATTTCCTCCTCTTCTACTCCAACAATAGCCGAAATGTTAAGCGGCATACTCTACGCTTTTATTTAACATCAAAGGAACCCATCCAGCGTCACTTCTTATCTACCCTTGAGTATTTCCTTGCTTCTTTTTAGTGTTCCCGCCATTCGAAAGAATGGCCATCTTCCCTTTTGTAATCAACACTAGCAACTTTCTTATTCTATCATAATATTTTTTCAGAAAAATACAACTGTCTTTCTCAGAAAAACACATGTTAATCAATGTAAACAAAGTTAATATCTTTTAATTACAAAAATAATAATTATATTCTGATAACTATAACTAAAAGCCAGTTGCGTGTTATAAAATGGAAGCAGCCAAGAAAAGAATTTTCCCTTGGCTGGATTCATTACTCCAATAAGCTTTCTATACGCTTGCCTTCAGTATAAGTCAACTCTCACATTTCTAGGCAATTGCCATATATTGTTTTGAGGCAAAGTATCATAAATCCCCCCCTATCAACAGCAAACATTTATATGTTAATACTTAGATGAATAAAATCTAATATTGTAATGGAGGCGTAAGGATGGTCAATTTCAAAGCCTATCAAGGGACTATTACATCGATTAGTGATCTGATAACTGGTCAAAATGATATAGGAGCAGGTTGTTATAAACTGCTATCTGCAGACAATGGATCTGGATCTATCGTTAATTTTGTTGCTTCGCCTGCCACTTACTTTGTAGACCATGCGATGGTAGCTGTAGGAGATAAAGTTACAGGCTATTATGATGCAAATGCACCTGCCCCTCTTATTTTCCCGCCGCAATTTCAAGCGCTTGTCATGGCAAAATTTAATCCGCTTCAGAATGTAAAAGTAGACTATTTTAACAGTCAGTTAGAGAGCAGCGACGGCCAATTAAAATTAAATCTCTCGCCCTTTACCCAAATCGTTTTAACCAACGGCCAGGCTTTTTCCAACAATCCAGCAAATCGTAATCTCATTGCTATCTATGGCCCTAGCACAAAAAGCATTCCAGCTCAAACGACCCCCTACAAAATTGTCGTTTTATGCTTTTAATTTTTATTACCTATAGGCCACTACTTACCAAAAATGACTTAAAATCCTATAAGAAAGCGCCTGAATCCCTTTGCCTCGGGAAACAGGCGCTTTCTTTTTACATCTCTTATTCTTTCTAGAAGTACATTTAATGTATTTTTTTACTTTTACACCATCTATCCCCTCTATCTGGAGAGCGTTTGCTTGCTGCACGCTGTCTTCCCATAAATAAAATAATTTTTTACAGCTACTTTGAACCGCTATTCTTTCATTTAAGATACACCTTACTATGATGGGGGTATGCCCCATCATACGCTCACTATTTATTCCTCAGCACCTCTGCGAGTTCATATAGCGAGTGATACTGCCGAATGCGATAATGCCGGCCTTCTTTTTGCAAATAGTCTTTATCGCAAAATTGGGCAAGCACATGTAATAAATGTCGATAAGAGACGCCTAAAAAATCACAAACCGTTACGTGTTTTTCCTTATAAACCCCTTCATCAGCGGTTTGTAAAATAAAATCCGCCAGCCGGTTTTCAAGCGGGAAAGCAAGGCTTTGTGAGTACTTTGCGGCCATTTGCGTGGCTTTCACACTTAAAAACCTCGTTAACTCACGAAGAAATGTGACATCTTCCAGCATCTGGGCACGGCAGCGATATAAAGGAATGGCAAAGCAAATGGTCTTGGTAGAGGTCTGAATCCCTTTTGTGTAGTAAACCTCATGTAGTAACTCCATTTCCCCGATATAATCATTGGTATTGATAAAATTTATTAAGGAAACTTTCCCATTTTGATGGGTCACATAAATTTTTGCTTTTCCTTCTACAACATAAAACAAGAAATCTGGCCTTGTTCCCTCTTGAATGATCCATTCATCACGTTGATATTCCTGTACTTCGATAAACTCTTCAATCGGAAAAGAAAATAAATGAGCAATAGAGTGTTCGTTCAAATAGCACTGTCTTTTTTTATTCTTATAAACTTTCATTAGTCACCTCAAGAAATATGAGATATCTCATATTTTTGTCTGCACCTCCATGATATCATGCAAATAATGGGAGGATAAAAAATGAATACACAACGCTGGATGAGCAAACAATTCTTTAGTTTTTTTATGACATGGGGGATTTTTCTCCCCTATTGGACAGGATGGATGATTCATACAAAAGGGATTACGGTTTCCGAGGCTAGTTTGATTATGAGTTTAGGCTTGGTCGCCAGAGGGCTTGCTACACTGGTTGTATTTCCCTATTTATCAGGAAAATTCAGCAGCAAAACTTTATTAAACGGAATGGCGATTGGGACGCTTATTTCGCTCCTATGCTATATTCCGGCAAGTTCTTTTGCCAGCCTGCTTGTGGTGACATTGCTTCTGCACTTTTTTTATCCAAGTTTGATGCCGGCTTTAGACAGCATTGCTGGCTTCCTGGCACAAAATAAACAATTAAAGCATTATGGAAAAAGCCGTTCATGGGGATCGATCGGGTTTGTCGTAGCCGGAATGATCTTAACCGTCTTTACAGGCGCGCTTGGAGATAAAGTTATTTTATGGGCGCTGTTGCTCGGTACAGTCATCTTCGCAGGCTTGGGTATCATGCGTGCCCCTGCTGTCTTATCAGAGAAACCGACGGCGGAGCAAACAAACACCGGAGGGATGCTGCAACTATTTCGCATTAAACACTTTGGTCTAGTGCTTGCCATCGTGGTTTTACTGCAGGCAGCACATGCTTCTTATTACAGCTACGGCTATATTTTTTTACAAGATATCCATGCACCTAAATACTTAATTGGCGTCATTATTAACATTGCTGTGATCGCAGAAATCATTTTCTTTTCCATCGCCGATCGAAGTTTTCATAAATTTTCCGTCGGCTCCTTGCTAGCGCTAGCCGCACTTGGTTCATCTATACGCTGGATATTGGTATTCGCTTTTCCAAACGTGATCGTTTTCTGTATCGCACAAACGCTGCATGCTTGTTCCTTTGCAATGGGCCATTATGCCTTTATGAAATATTTAATCAAACATATTCCACAGGCGCAGATTCCGAAAGCCCAAGGCATGTATTCAGCGTTAGCCCTTAGCTGGAGCACAGCTATATTCACCATTTTCGGCGGTTATTTATACGAAATTGAGCCAAGATACGCCTTTATTGGGATGATTGTGTGCAGCGTTCCATCTATGTTGTTGGCGCTTGTTTACCGAAGATTGGGACATAAAAAGGACGTTTCCGTTTCTGTTTAATTTGTTAGAGTTTATGAAGGGTAGTACACCACTCCTAACCACTGTAGAGGTCTTTACTTATTTTAACGGTGGCAGTATTTCGCGTCTGCATCAAGATAGAAGAAAGGAGGCCTGTCCATAATGGGTAAGCCTCCTTTCTTTATTTTATGAAATGAGCTGCTATTCTGATTTGAACAACTCAATAGTCAAAGAGAGTATTATATTTATTCCTCTTTGGGTAAAGTAAATGAGGATCAAGCAAAGAGAAACTATAGGCAGAATTCCAAAAATGAATGGAGGAATTTATAATGGCAAATCCGCTATTTACATCAACTGTCACAGCAGTGGGAGGACGAGAAGGAAAAGTAGAATCTCCCGATGGCGTCATCAAATTAGACTTGGCCATGCCGGGAACACCAAGAGCCAAACAGCTTTCTCAGGCAACCAATCCAGAACAGCTTTTTGCAGCTGGATATTCCGCTTGTTTTGACAGCGCCCTGCAATTAATTGCGAAAAAAGAACGCGTCACCTTTCAATCAGAAGTAACGGCAAACGTGAGTTTATTAAAAGACGAATCCGACCAAGGGTTTAAATTAGCCGTAACTCTTCAAGTAAAAGGCAGTGGAATCGACAGAGAACAGCTTGAAGAACTGGCTCACAAGGCTCATGCATTCTGCCCTTATTCAAAAGCAACTCGCGGGAATATCGATGTTACACTAGAAATTATATAAATGCCTTTCGTAACTTTATTTCTAAAAAGAAGCATCGAAGATTATTTAAATAATCTTCGATGCTTCTTTCTTTAGCTATTCTACCCCTGATAAATCGCTCTTTATTATTAAAATAAGATTGAGCCCTACTTAAAACTTCTGTAAAGAAGTTAGTTTGCTGGCTTCTTAATTGTTTTTACTTCGTATACTCCACCTTCTGAATGGATAATATATTCAGGCTTTGGCTTTCCAAGATTGGCTCTATGGCCGGCAATATGAGCATCACTTTTCTCCCATTGTTTCCAATGCTCCTCAGATTCCCATCTAATCATGACAACAACCTCTTCATCGCCACGTCGCACTTTTTTTACCATGACTGTTGCATCAATAAATCCTTCTTGCTCTTCAATCAGCCCTTTTCCACTAAAACGCTCCACTACCTTCTCTGCATTGCCTTCCGTAACCACAGTCTTTCTCATTTGTACAAACATCATTATCTCTCCCATTCTTATATGATTTATACTATAAATGGCCGCCAGTTTTTACCTAGACAAACCTGATGGTTTCCCCCGAAAATGGAACTGGCTTTCATACATACTAAAGTAAAATCCTTTTCTCTGTAACAGCTCTTGATGTGTGCCCGATTCAATGATTTCTCCTTGATGAATAACTAAAATTCGATCAGCATTTTCGATGGTTTTCAATCGGTGGGCAATGACAAAGCTTGTCCGCCCTTTCATCAGCTGATTGATCCCTTTTTGGATTTCTATTTCAGTCTTTGTGTCAATACTTGACGTAGCTTCATCAAGAATCAAAATATCTGAATCACCTAAAATTGCTCTAGCAATAGCCAATAATTGGCGCTGCCCCTGGCTCAAATTAGCCCCGCCAGAAGTAAGCGGAGTTTGATAGCCTTGAGGCAAATGCTTAATATATTGATGAGCCGATGCCATTTTTGCCGCGGCTATCACTTCCTCATCCGTCGCTTCTAAACGCCCGTAGCGTATATTCTCCATAACCGTTCCTGAAAATAAGAACGTGTCTTGAAGAACGATCCCTACTCTTTTTCGCAGCCCGTTTATTTGATAATCACGAATACCCCTGCCATCCACTTTGATTTCACCAGCAGTTACATCATAAAATCTCATTAACAAATTAATAATTGTTGTCTTTCCTGAACCCGTTGGGCCGACAAGTGCAATTTTCTCACCCGGTTGAATTTGAAAATGAATACCCTTTAATACATCCTTCTCTTTTTCATAACTAAAGTGGACATGAGAGAATTCGACATGGCCTGCAAATGAATCTACAGCAATCGCATCCTTCTTATCCAGTACGTCTGGCGTCTCATCCATAATTTCAAATACACGCTCCGCACCAGCGATAGCCGACTGAAACATATTAAATAAATTAGACAGCTGGCTAATCGGGCGAAAAAACTGACGGGAATAGGTAACAAAGGCGGCAATGATTCCAACCGTCGCTTGCCCATGAACCGTCATAATGGCTCCAATCGCAATAACGAAGCCTAACCCGACATTATTAATGAAGTTATTAATAGGGCCAAGAAATCCTGATACGGTATCAGCAGCTAGAGCAGAGTGACGCAATCGCTCATTGACAATTGAAAATTGCTGATTGATTTTTTCCTCTTTGCCAAAAAGCGTAGTCACTTCGCTTCCTGAAATTGATTCCTCGATGAATCCGTTGAGTTCCCCTAAATCCCGCTGCCTTTTAATAAAATAATGGCCGCTGTAAGTGATAACTTTTTTAGTAAAAAAAATCATTAGCGGAATGACAAGAAGCGTAGCAATAGCGAGCACCCAGTTCAGTGAAAACATGGCAATAGCTACCCCTGAAACCATTAAAACAGATGAAAAGATTTGTATAACACTCTGGCTGAGTGCGCTATTCAAATTTTCTATATCATTCGTTATCCTGCTCATCAGATCGCCATGTGTACGTCTATCAAAAAAACTTAGCGACAGCGTTTGAAACTTATCAAATAAATCCTGTCTTAATGTTCGAACCGTTTGTAACGATACCCGGACCATCATAAAGGTTTGCAGCCAGGTAAATAGAGCCGCTGTTAAATAAACAACCGTAAGCAGAGCTAAAAATCGAACCGTTCCTGTGATATCCTTCGGAAGGATATATTCGTCAATGATCATCCCAATCATATAAGGCCCCAGAAGACTCAACAAGGTGGAGAGGATAACAAAAATAATCGAAGCCATCAATGATGCTTTTTGCTTCTCCATATATGACCAAATGCGTTTGAGGGTTC
Source organism: Bacillus sp. PK3_68 (assembly GCF_003600835.1). Classification (NCBI taxonomy): domain Bacteria; kingdom Bacillati; phylum Bacillota; class Bacilli; order Caryophanales; family Bacillaceae; genus Bacillus; species Bacillus sp. PK3_68. The sequence goes on from NZ_NQYC01000001.1 coordinate 2,607,992, forward strand.
CCTTCCAATCCTTTGCTTTTTCGACTGGTCCATTTATTCCTCTCGGACCACGCGCGCGATGGATCATATTAGGGTTCACCGGTGAAGCTGGCTTACTCATCTGTATTTCACCTCCCTGCCACCCTGGGAAGAATAAATGTCATGATACACTTTACTGTTAGTAAGCAATTCATCATGCGTGCCACTGGCCTCAATTCTTCCATCTTCCATAACGAGTATCTGGTCCGCATCAATCACGGAGGATATTTTGGATGAAATGATGAACAACGTTGCATGGGAATGAGCCTGTCTTAAAGCTTGCTGCACAGCCGATTCTGACAAAGCATCAATGGCTGAAGTTGAATCATCAAGAATTAATATACGAGGTCTGCGGATAAATGCACGCGCCATAGATAACCGCTGCTTTTGACCTCCGGATAAATTCGTCGCTCCCTGCATGAGTTGGTGTTCGAACGTTGTATCAAAACGATTAATAAATTCAGAAGCGGCAGCAGATTGAGCTGCTTGCTCCATCTCATCAATCGTTGCCTCTTCTTTCCCAAAGCGTAAGTTATCCTTGATTGATCCTGAAAATAACATAGGTTTTTGCGGAACAAACCCAATAGAGGCACGGAGTTGTTCAAGAGGGAAGTCCTTTACATTCATCCCATCTATAAGAATGTCTCCTGAATCTGGATCATATAAGCGGGGAATCAGTTTGACAAGTGTTGATTTTCCGCTGCCGGTTGAGCCGATGATGCCAATGGTTTGTCCAGCCTTTGCTTTAAAGGAAAGATCTTTAAGTACATATTCTCCATTTCTACTATAGCTGAAATGTACCTGTTTAAATTCCACTTCACCAATGATGGCAGGCTCAGAGAACGGCTTAGCCGTCTTAATAATATCGCTTTCTGTTTCAAGTACCTGAACAACTCGCTTCGCTGAAGGAAAGGCACGAGCAATCTGCATTAATACATGGCTGCTGCTCATTAATCCATTCATCATAATATTTAAGTAATTAATAAAGGCAAGAATCACCCCTACTTGGAGCGTTCCTTCATTTACCTTTATGGCACCCATCCACATTCCAGCAATCATTCCTAGATTCACAACGAACATCATAATAGGCATTAAAGTTACAATTAGCTGTTCAGCCGTCATATTTCGTTTCATTAACAAATCATTAACCGCTTTAAACTGTCCCTTTTCATAATTGTGACGGTCAAATGCTTTGATCACCCGAATGCCTGCTAGCATTTCTTGAAGCTTCGTATTTACCTGATCCATCGCTTTTTGAACTTTTGAAAAAAGTTTTCCTGAATGTATGGAAAAATAATAGATGAAGGCAATAAGAATAGGGATTACTGCTAGGAGAATAGGAAATAATTCTCGTGCAGTGAGCCAAACAATCATAACAGATCCTATAAATAATAAAGGACCTCTTACAAATACACGCAATGTCATAATAATGGCCTGCTTTAGCGTTTCGATATCACTGGTTACGATAGTGATTAATTTACCAGCACCAAATGAATCTGTATTACGGCTTGAAAACTGTCCCATCTTCTCGAACACATCACGGCGAATATCCACAGCAAAGTGAACGGCTGCTTTTGCAGCATACACAGAACTTCCCATTCCACCAATTAATCCAACAAATGCGCTGAGCAGCATAATGAGCCCCAGCTTAACAACATAGTCATTGTCTTGATTAGCAATGCCAGTATCAATCATCTTCTGCATGATGGTTGGCTGCAAAAGATCCATCGCCACTTCCATACACATCAATGCTGGTCCCAAAATTGCAAAAAGGGTGTATGGCTGAATATAGTGCAATAATTTCCTTATAGCATTCATGCAATGTCCCCTTACTTCATGACATTCTTTTTTAAACGATCCGTCATGTCATTCACAAAGGCAATTAATTCTAGCACGCTTTCTGAATTCCCCCGGGCTTCTTTCATCGCTTTTCGAAATTCTCTTTCCCATCGTTCCATTGCTGCCCTTAATTGCGTTGCCTGCTCAGAATTCTTCCACATCATTCTCTCTTTCCATTCAACCCAAAAATCGACTTCCTCCTGTTCAGCTATTTCCTCCAGTCTTTTGGTTCCATTTCTGTTAATAGAATAAATTTTTTTATCAGATTCAGCATTCAGTTCAATCAACTGCTGGTCCAGCAATTCCTGAAGCGCAGGATACACCGTTCCAGCACTTGCCGAATAAGCACCATTTGACCGCTCTTCCAGCTCCTTCATGATTTGATAGCCATGCATAGATTCTTCTTTCAATAAATGCAATATAGCTATTTGAACAAATCCTCGCCGTCTTCTCATTTTCTTCCTCCTTGTTTATATCGGCTATTTTAAACGATATATCGATATTTTTCAAACGTAATGAATTAGATCACTTTAAAGTTACAAAAAAATCCTTTTTAAGAAAAACTCTATCTGTAGGCGACAGGATCTAGTGGATATTATTTAATTCCGTAATGAAATTTGATTAAAAAAACTGACATAACAAACAAAAGACCACTCCAATGAAGAGCAGTCTTTCTAATCTGTTAGAGGGTCCCGTTTTTGCTTTCTTTAATCGTAAAAGAATTTAATTTTCCCTCTAAATTTTTTACCATTTCTGCGATCGCCTGCGAAGATTCCTCCATAACTTTCATGGAGTGCAGCTGTTTTTCCGTCTCAGAGGACAGCTCTTTAAAAATAGTTAAGGAGTTTTGAGCCGCATGGGCAATCTCATCTACTGTTGCATTGACTTCCTCTGAACTAGCAGACATTTCTTCATAAACAGCCGAAGATTCTTGAATTTCTTCGCTAACTCGTTTGGTCGATTCAACAATTTCATTAATTACTTGCCCGACATTATCAATCACCTGAACACCGGTTGCCACTTCCATCGTTCCTCTTGTCATCGCTTCTACAGCCTGTTTCGTATCTCCCTGGGTTAACTGGATGATGTTCACGATTTTTGCGGCAGCCACTTTTGATTGTTCCGCCAAATTGCGCACCTCATCGGCAACGACAGCAAACCCTCTTCCCGCTTCACCGGCCCTTGCTGCTTCAATAGCTGCATTTAAAGCAAGTAAATTGGTTTGCTCAGTAATTTCAGAGATAACTGAAGCAATTTGCCCGATTTCTTGGGAACGCGTGCCTAATCTCGTAACAACTTCCGCAGAGCCGCCAACTGTTTCATTGATGTTTTGCATTTGATCAACAGCTTGTTGAATCAAATTCCTGCCATTATGGGTTTCTGATAACGTATCTTCTGACTTCATGGCAATGGTTGAGGCTGATTCTGCTGCCCGCTGAATCCCCGTAGCCATCTCTTCCATGACTCGTGCACTTTCTGTTGAGCTGACTGTTTGATGCTCTAAGCTTTCAGTCACTTGATGAATCGATGTGGAAAACTGATTAGCCGATTGAACGGTATCGCTGGCAATCTTTAAAAATTCTGCAGAGGATTGATAGACCTTATCGGTTACAAGCCGGGCTTCTTTAATCAAGGAACTTAATGTTTCGGTCATCTTATTAAATTGATGACTCAATTCACCTAGCTCATCCTTGCTTGTTACATTAATAGTCGTAGAGAGATCGCCATCACTCACTTTGCCAATAGCTGTTTGGATCTCTGCAATAGGCGACAATAACTTCTTTGTACCAAAATATTGGAGTATTAACACAATGATTAAGCAAATAACGATACTGATGCTCAGCCATAATAAAAATTGATATTTCAGGTCATTCATAATGCTTGCATCTAAATCAACACCAAATACCGCTGTTACTTCATTATTTTCATCTAGGATAGGAACCAATGCCGCTTGCCAGGTCCCAAACTCATCTGTGTAAATCTCCGAATAAGCTGTTTGTTTACTAGAAACCGCTTTTTCCAGCGCCTGTGCTAATAACTCGCTCGAGAAAGTTTCACCAGGATATAATTCAGCCTCTATGTTATTCGTTGGAACGGCGATTAATTGAATCTCCTTCTTTCCATCGGTCAATTTGCTATCCATGACATATCCTTGCGCAACAGATGGTTCATTTTTTGCCAGGTGGTCCAGGTGTTTAATGAACTTTTGTTGAATCTCACTGTCTACATCACTATTAGTTTTTGCACGTTCAATATCCGAAATGTCTATCGTGCTGGCCCAGAGCTTCGCAATCCCTCCTGATCTGTCGTGAATAACCGTTTTGACAATATAATTATTAATCGCATAGCTAATCACACCCGTACACAGTCCAACTAAAACAACAATAGCAAAAGATAAAAATAAATTTTTCCCCACTAAGGTTCTTCTTCTTTTCATGATATCCCCCGATAGTAATGTATTGAATTAAATAAAGTAATTTATAATAATTGATTCTTTATTGCTTTATATATCTAAAAAGCTTCTCTAGGTAATTGGGAAGGCGATAAACGTGTCCTTATACCTATTGCCCAGCTAATTAATCGCTCTTTTCAGGAATTTCAACCTATAACTTTTAACGCTTAATAGTCTACTCTTCAATATGATGGAAGTCTACGAAAAATATTTTTCTATTCCTTATTTTCAGTAAATTTTAAGGAGTTTTGATTCACTGCTCTCTCCTCTAAAAATAAAAAGACACCCTAAAAGAGTGTCTGTCATGCTTTCGCAAAAGGATTTTTAAAATAGCCTGTTTCTCTATCCTGAGCCTAAGTAAGTTATCTTGAGAATAAAGGGGCCAAGCTCTTTTATTTGTATTTCACTTGCTTAAAAAAGATCAGTTAAATAGGATTGAATCGAGTTTGGCAATAATCGAAAGAATAAGCCTTCATATTTAATATCAAGGAAACCTGCAATCAGAAGGACCAGCACGATTAATACCAAAATAGATTTCTTGTTCTTTTTAGACATCCACTTCACAAAGTCGCCCCCACTAAACAAATACAATATATCATTGATTCGTGACATATTTATATACCTTATTTATGATAAGATTCACCATCATCTATCTAAATGAGACTTTTCTTCATTCATTTAAGAAATATTTTCAAAGTCCCTCATTCATCATTTTAGATGTTCATTTAGAACGTTCTCTTCCAAGACATCAGATGTATCGCCGTACACTTTGATAATATGTTTTTCTCCCCAAGTGCAAAGCGAATTTAAAATACCTTGTAAGCTCCATCCATACTCACTTAACTCATACTCCACTTTTGGAGGAACTTGATTGTAAACAATTCTATTAATGACTCCGTCTTCCTCTAATTCACGTAATTGTTGAGTTAACATCTTCTGTGTAATATCCGGCATAAGGCGCTTTAATTCACTTGTTCGTTTCTTGCCGTGTGTCAGATGACATAGAATGACACATTTCCACTTTCCTCCTATTACTTCTAGCGTCGCTTCTACTGAAATATTGTATTTCTTTTTCTTCATATATCTTTCCTCCTCATATATAGGAACTTAAAAGTACCTATAATACTTTTAAGTTCCTATAGTACTTTCAAGTGCGTACTTCCCTAATACTTTCATATATACCATAATAACATTTATCGGTTGAGTGTAATGTAATTATTTTTTATTTTACTTAAAACAAGACCGTTCATGCATGACTAAATGATGAAGGAGGATCACCATGTCTTTAGATAAAAAACAAAGTACATTAGCACTTTTAGCCTTAGCCATCAGTGCATTTGCCATAGGAACAACAGAGTTTATCAGTGTAGGTCTATTGCCATTAATAGCGAATGATTTGCAAATATCTGTTACAACAGCAGGCTTAACCGTTTCCTTATATGCATTAGGAGTAACATTCGGGGCACCGGTTTTAACATCCATTACTTCTAGTATGTCACGAAAATCATTACTGCTTTGGATTATGGTCATTTTTATTATAGGCAATAGTATGGCTGCTAGTGCGACAAGCATTGGTATGTTGCTTGTTGCCCGCATTCTTTCTGCCTTTTCGCATGGAGTTTTTATGTCCATTGGCTCTACCATTGCGGCAGATTTAGTGCCAGAAAACAGAAGAGCTAGTGCCATATCCATTATGTTTTCCGGACTTACAGTAGCCACTGTAACAGGCGTACCATTGGGAACATTTATTGGCCAACAGTTTGGTTGGAGAATGGCTTTTCTCATTATTATTGGCGTCGGTGTTGTTGCCTTAATCGCGAATAGTATCCTGGTTCCATCTAGTTTACGAAAAGGGACTCGCACCACACTTCGGGACCAATTAAAATTAGTGACAAATGGTCGCCTATTACTTTTATTTACAATTACTGCTCTAGGCTATGGAGGAACCTTCGTTGTCTTTACTTATCTATCTCCCATGCTGCAGGAAATAACAGGATATAAAGAAGGAACCGTCGCTGTCATTCTTCTTGTATATGGCATTGCGATCGCGATTGGCAACATGGCAGGTGGAAAGTTATCTAATCGCAAGCCGATTCTGGCATTGTTTTACATGTTCATTGTACAAGCGGTGATACTGTTTATATTGATGTTTACGGCGCCATTTAAAATAGCAGGATTGATTACCATTTTCTTCATGGGACTTCTAGCTTTTATGAATGTGCCAGGATTACAAGTGTATGTAGTCATGTTAGCGGAACGATTTGTACCGACTGGAGTAGACGTAGCGTCAGCCATCAATATTGCTGCATTTAATGCGGGAATTGCCATTGGCTCCTATTTAGGTGGCATGATCACAGACTCTATTGGCTTAATTCATACTTCTTGGGTGGGAGCACTTATGGTATTGATTGCTGCTATCCTTACGGGTTGGAGTGTCTCCCTTGAAAGAAAAGATCAAAAAGGGAATGAACTAAAGGAGGTGGTTTCCTAAGAATCGATAAATGACATGACCAAATATAGAATGATCTCATTTCTTATAATAAAAAGTGGAGGTTTATTTATAATGATTAAAAACTTACAAGATACAACTACTTTGCATAATGGGGTAAAAATGCCTTGGCTTGGAATTGGGGTGTTTAAAGTAGAAGAAGGGCCTGAACTAGTTAACGCTGTGAAATTGGCCATTAAACACGGGTACCGTAGCATTGACACGGCAGCCATTTATGAAAATGAAGAAGGAGTTGGCCAAGCGATCCGAGAAGGGATAAAAGAAGCCAATATCTCTAGAGAAGAACTATTTGTAACATCGAAAGTTTGGAATTCTGATCTAGGCTACGAATCCACTATAGCTGCTTATGAAACAAGCCTAAAGAAACTGGGTCTTGAGTATCTAGATCTATATCTTATACACTGGCCTGTAGAAGGTAAATACAAGGAAGCTTGGCGTGCATTAGAGACTCTTTATAAAGAAGGAAGAGTAAAGGCTATTGGAGTAAGTAACTTCCAAATCCACCATCTTGAAGACTTAATGTCTGATGCCGAAATTAAACCGATGATCAATCAAGTAGAATACCATCCACGTTTAAGTCAGAAAGAAGTTCAAGCCTTTTGTCAAGAACAGGGAATCCAGCTAGAAGCTTGGTCACCTTTAATGCAAGGCCAATTATTAGATAATCCAGTCTTACAAGAGATTGCAAATAAGCATAATAAGTCCATTGCACAAGTTATTTTACGATGGGATTTACAAAATGGCGTTGTCACCATTCCAAAATCTACGAAAGAACATCGAATTGTTGAAAACTCAACTGTCTTCGACTTTGAACTAACGAAAGAAGAGATGGAGCGAATTAACGACCTAAATCAAAATCATCGAGTAGGACCAGACCCTGACAACTTTGACTTTTAAATAAAAACGAGCATAAGAACAGGCACTTTTCCTCTGATAAATGCACTGCACCCCAATTGTTAGATACATCTATCAATTGGCGGTGTAGTTTTTTATCGCTGCATATACTTTAGAATAAAAATGAACCAATGCCCATTCGTTCATAAATTTATGATACGGTTCAGCATAATATTAGTAACTGATCCTATTGAGACTGTTCAGGAAGTGGCAGCCTCTCCATCTAGAAATGAATGAATCGCTTCTTTATTTTTATCAAACTCAATATCTAAAGTCATTCCTACATTCTCATATCTTACATCTGTATAAGAGTCATCAATCGGAATCGTTAGCGTTTCAATTCTATCAGGCCGATGTAAAGCAAAATCTTTCATTAAATTGATAAGATCAGCACCTTGAAGATTCGTCTGAATATAAGGCTGGACAGTTCCGATGAGCTTTGGAAGCTTCATCGCGCCATTTGTGCTTAGAATCTCGTCTTTTAAAGCATTAATGACTTCCTGCTGGCGTTTTACTCGTCCAAAATCTGATTCTGCATCCTTGCGAAAACGGGCATATCCTAATAATTCTTTTCCATTTAACCTTTGTAAGCCAGGCTTCAATGTGACACCAATATTTGCTGACATTTTCTTAGGAACATTTATTTCAATGCCATTAGGAGCAAGCGTATCAACCACACTTTCAAAGCCTTTAAAATCAATCAAGGCATAATACTCAATATCTAAGTCGAAGTCCTTTTTTAACGTTTGGCGCAATAATTCCGGGCCACCTAAATAAAAAGCCGTATTCATTTTATAATTTCGATACCCCGGAATTTCGGTATAAATATCCCGCATGATAGACACTAATTTTGCAGTTCCTTTTTTCCGATCATATTGTGCAACCATGATTGTGTCTGTACGAGATTTTTCCTCATCTGGACGTACATCGACTCCCAAAAGCAACACATTTACCTTGTCGAGATTTTTCTTTCCATTAAACTCAAATTCCTGATCCATTGCGGGCCCGGCATTGTTCATGCCCTGTTGATATTGATAGATAAAATATCCGCATGCCGCTACAAGCATCATGAGCAATGTCGCAAGTACTTTTAAAAACCTGCTTTTTCTTTTCCTTTTCAAGCGTTTTTGTCTGCTCATTTTATATTCAATCCTTTTTATAGGCAATCATTTTTCTTGCTGTGCTTTACATTAAATGATCCGTGGCATCTATTTGCTTAACGAAAGCCCATTCATAATCCAACCAATAACCAGTGCGTCATCTATATATCCGACTGGAAAGAGATAATCCGGAATACAATCAACCGTCGAAATAAAGTAGAGGAGCACACCTCCCATTAAAGCAAGTTCAACCTTCGTCCCTCTTCTCTGAGAAAACCCTTTATATATTTCCTTTATCTGACTAATAAAAGGACCCATGCTTCCTACTTTTTTTAATTTCTCCTCAAATTTAGTCAGTATGGTTTCTGTTCCTTCTTCTGTTTGCGAAAATTGTTCGTATTTTACCAATTCTTGTTTCACGTCTTCAATACGGAACTCTTTATCCACTAAATGAGTGGATGCAAGAAGCGCCTGAATATGGTCAATCGAAGTATAAAGATCTGACTGCTTTTGGTCAACTGGATATCCCGCAGCCTTATATAATGCCCAGATAGAAACTTCAAGATGGTCAGCAAATTTCTGCAGATGATCTGGGGTTGCCTTTCGTTTTCCATTGATGATTTTTGAGATGACGGCTGTATCTACCCCGGTTAACTCACTAAACTTTCTCATAGATAAAGATTGTTCTTTCAACAGAGCTTTTAACATTGAACCTATTTCATTGCTTTTGTTTTCATCCCGCATACTCTATTTTCCTTTCTATGAACTCATCAGGCATTTAAAGATTGTAAGACAGCCCAATACCTACAAATATACAAATAACGTTGACAATTTGTCAACGTTATAGGCGGACTCCTTTTAAATTATCTATTTAATCACTGGCATCTTGTCAACAGTTAGCCAAAAAGCTGGTTGGTTAATTTTTCAATCATTAGAAGGCGGCGTTTCCAGTGAGAAAAGCAAGTCCCAGTAGTTCACAGATCGCACACGGAAAGCGTCTGCCTGCATCAAAATCAACAACCAGATATCACAGGGCCAAACAAAAAAAGCAGTCTGTCTGCCGTTTAAGCATTGACCACTTTCCTAAAAATTCTTCTATGCTACTTAAACCATTCCCTATGAGACGGTTCGCCGTACTACACTTAAATCCCTACTTCTGTTTCCTGTTGCAGGACTTCTCATGCTGGAGCAGCCACTCTTTTCTCCACAGCCCTCCTGCATAGCCAGTTAATGTCCCATTAGAACCAATAATTCTGTGGCAGGGAATGACAATACTTAGCTTATTTTTTCCATTTGCACTTCCTACAGCTCTAATAGCTTTTTGATTTCCAATAGAAACAGCAATATCCTTGTAAGATCCCGTTTCTGCATACGGAATTTCTTTTAATGCTTCCCATACTTTTTTTTGAAAATCAGTTCCTTCAAATTGATAAGGAAATGTAAATTCATAGCGATCGCCTTTAAAATATTCGTCAAGTTGGTTATAGCATTCTGCTAAAACTGGAGGAGTGTCCGGTTGTAAAACATTCACCTTTTTATCCTCTTCAGAGAACAGAATAGAAAGGATCACTTCATCAGTACCAAGTATTTCGATTACGCCAATTGGCGATTCATAATCTAATTTATATTTTTTGTCATATAAAGACCTCCAAAGATAAAAGGTAGCGTATGCCTGCCAGCCTTTCCATCCCAATGCTAATTCTTCAATTTCTTTTATAGTCGGCTTCTTCTTAAGTCCTAGCAGATTCTTCAATGCATGATGAAGTCCGACATCTGTTATTGGGAAGGAAGAAGTATCGTGTAGACATTTCATCATTACATAATCTGCCGTCCATGCTCCAACCCCTCTTATCGCCATTAATGATTTTTTTATTTGCTGGTAATCTTTTTGCTGGAGCAGCCATTCCTTTGTTAATTCTCCATTTGTCATGGCTTTCGCAATGCCAATAATATATTCAGCCTTCCTAGCAGAAAATTGAAGTTCCCTTAAATCATCCACACTTACAGAAGCAATTTTTTCAAATGAGGGGAATATCCAAAATATTTCTCCCTCAAAAACTAGGCACTCGCCAAAGTGTTCAACGAAGCGTCTCTTTAATGTGTAAGCAAATGCTAAATTAATTTGCTGTCCGATAATTGCCCACACTAATGCTTCAAATAAATCCGGTATACATATAATCCGTAGCCCATCATATTGATGAGCAAGTTTTTTAAAATTTGATCTTGGTGAGCTGCCCGATAAAATCCTTCTACATCCTGCTCCAAATCAAACCATTCCCAAATGTACTCCCCCACTTTTTGGCGAGAGGGACCAGAGGGAGTGCTTATTAGAAATTCAACCTTTATCGAATGATTGATGTATCCAATTTTACATAAAATCAAAGATTCATCCACTTTTATCAGTTTAACGATAGATTTCCCTTTCATTTGATGAAGCACTTCCTGATTGGACCTTCCTAAAAAAGTAAGACATTCTTCAAAATTAAATTCCTTAGGAGGATAAATCTCTATATAAGATCCATAATCAGCCCAATTCATTTAGGAATCCCTTTCGATATTCACTCGGTGAACAGTTTTTTAAGCTTCGAAACACTTTATAAAAATTAGAAGGACTTTGAAATCCTACCTCATAGCAGATCTCCAGATTCGTAAGGGCTGTGCATTTGAGAAGATAGGCTGCTTTATCGATACGTATCTTTTCTAAATAAGTACGAGGAGTCTCAGAGGTTTCTTGTTTAAATAAGCGTTCCAAATAAAAGGGACTTAGACCGACTTCTGCCGCTATATCTTTTAATATCAGGTTTTGTTTATAATGATTGACCAGAAACGTAATGATGTCTCTGACAATCTCCATATGCGGGGATTGCTCAACTTCCGGCCGACACCTCTTACAAGCGCGAAAACCAGCTTTTTCTACTTCATTTATGTCGGTGTAAAATTCCACATTCATTTTTTTGGGTTTCCTTGACCTGCAGGAAGGACGGCAATATATTCTGGTTGTTTTCACGGCTGTAAAAAATAATCCATCATACTTACGGTCACAAGCCATAATTTTCTCCCACATCTCTTCGAATGAAAGATTAATAGTATTCACCATATTACATCCCTCTCCTTCCTGCACTGGGCGCATTTTCATACAAATGGGAAGTATCCATATACTCTACTAATTTACCAGCAGGCTCTTTTAATCCGGGGACAAGAATTTCACTAGCGCCACTCTCCACATACGCCCTTGCTCGTTCTATTGTTTCTATCAAAGGGTTTCGGCTTTGAAAGTAATTATCTATTCTGGCGTTACTATAAAAATATTTATAATCATTATGGTCTAGCGCTACTCTTATTTTTTCTAGAAGATGAGCGTGCTGTAAAACCTCTCTTAAGTCCATTGATTTTTTCAATGAATCTTCCATATTGATGCCCGCCACCCCGACATCTGCCGTTCTAAAAACATTTTCTATAATCATGTTCGCGTCTTCGCTATATCCGGCCTCAATATCGGCTGAAACAGAAATTTTCACATTCTCTACTATAGTTTTGATGATTCCTAAATGTCTGTCAAATCCCATCCATTCTCCATCTGAAAATCCTAGTGAATTTGCGATACTCCAACTGGTCGTGCCGATTGCTTTGAACCCTGCTTTTTCAAGTATTAAGGCTGAAAGTAAGTCCCAAGCATTTCCTATGAATAATAATTCCTTTGAGGAAGGCCACTCATTGAATTCCTGAATCTTCTTCATTTCAGCTCCCCCTAATATTTGTTGGATTCATTTTAACAAGTAACCTCTCTCCAATTCGTCCTCATTCTTGCTCTTATGGTCTGTCTTAAGAGAACCTGGTAAGATACAAAAGAGATTTTATTTAAAGGTGTTATATGGATGACTTTAGCTAATCCTCAAATTTTTTAACTACAAATTAAAGGCTGAATCCTAAGGTTCAGCCTTAACCAAGCATTATTTCCACACTTCCTCCAATGTGCTTCTAAACAACTCATTTAACTTATGGGTTGGGTCCTTCCTTTCAGCAGTGAGCGTTTTAGCATATTCTTCGAGACGTCCAATCTCATTTTCTACAAAATCGGTTATCACTTGAATACGAGGTTCATGATCTAACTCATCACCTATTATCTTTCGTTTTAAAAGATGTTCAACCTCATTTTTTAATTCACCTTCTGGAATGATGTCTTCTACTAATTCATGAAAGCTAATTGGAGGTGTCATATTATATGCCTCAATCCACTTACAAGCCAGTATAGGGCGCAGTACGTAGAAGTACTTTTTTATTCTTACTTCCGGCCCCTGCAGGTAGTGGCGATAGTTAGTTTTCGCCATATTTAAATAATGGTACAAAATAGAATTTGGATAAAAAACTTCAGGTTCCAAAGATCTCATGCTATCGATAAATGAGTACTTTTGATAATAAATTATATTGCTTCTCAGCCATTCCAAAAGAGGCGGATTGTTTTTTCTAAAAAGTCGCAGCGCCTTTGTTATTTCCCAACCGCTAATATCTAACAAATCATTAATGGGCTCTTCTATCACATCTCTCTTGTTGCCAATTCCTTGCGGGTCAATAGAAAGATACCATTCTGGTCGGTGAATATAAATAAATCGGACATCAAAATCACTATCTTTCGAAGGAAATCCCCACGCTCTGCTTCCAGCTTCCACAGCATATAAAATCTTTACTTGTGCTCTCTCTTCTATTGCTGCTAATTTATTTTGAATGATTTCATTCATTGGTTCGCCTCCTTATAAAGTTAATCATGCTTAGAACTTTTTTAAAGTGTTTCTAACCGTCCAGAGACATTTATCCTTTTCCAAGTGTGCGAAAATAAGGGCAACTGCCTATGAGAAATATACGCATAACCTCTCCTGTAAATCTGCTAAGACTTCTTGTGGCACTTCCCTGACCTTGATATCCTCACCTAGGAAAAGCAGCCAATTTGTCATTTCTGTCAATTCTTCGGAATGATTAACATCGATAAAAGTCTTTAGAATGGCTGTGGTTTGGTAAGGATTTGTATAGGAAATAGAAACTTTTAAAGGGTGGTATTTTTTAAATTGAGCAATCGCTTTTGGACCAAGTTCAAGGACAAGGTTGATTGCTTCCTCCTGCTTACTTAGTTTTTCTAAAATTTTTTTCTTGCTTACTCTTTTTTCGTCGGGTAAGGTTCAGCATGAATAAGATTATCGACAGGAAAAATCCGCTTCTTTTCTTCCTTTAAGTCAAAGCCTTCAATCAGCCAAAGGCTTTTTTCACGATAAAGGTGCAAGAGATAAATCGAATAAGACTTTACTACCTTCTCTTCTTTGATGGTGATCAATAAGTAGCTATCCAGAAGCAGGACTTGGATGAGTTTTTCTAACATAGGATGAGGGAGGTCTGACAGATCAAGCAAGTCAGGATTATTCGGGTTGGTCCCTTCAAATAGCAAGATTTGATTTAAAAGAACGAGGGTCTCTTGCTGGTTTTCTGAGAGGAGGCCTAATAGTTTTTCAGCTAAAGACTGACGGCTCTTTAGATAGGGAAGTTGTTGATTTCTTGTAGCCATAAAGGCAATAAAAAGAGCTTTGACCTCATTGCTGGTAAAGCGAACATCGGGCAAGACAGAGTTGTGCATGACACAATATCCTCCATCCCTTCCAACTTCAGCGACAAGCGGCATCCCCATAGCCTCAATTTCTCTAATATCTCTAATAGCGGTTGAACGAGAGATATTAAATTCGCGCATGATTTCAGAAACGGTAAAGTGGGAGCGGTTGTTGATATACCGCATTATGGTGTTAATCCGTTCAACTTTTTTCATCCGAACTCCTAAACAGTATCATTTTTTGACATAATTTAAGGCTATCATATACCTATCAAGTGAAGACTACAAGTCATTTGATAAATCTAAAAAAGAGGAAGGTTTTGACTATGACAAATTATACCCTCGAAGAAAAAGACAGCTTTATCGTTTTAGGTTTTGGAACTGAGCTTACGAGCGACTACACAGACTCTGCTGGCTTAAACAAGGAAAAGGCCGACTTTTGGCAGGCCTTCAGCCAAGATGGAAGGCTTGATGCTTTAAAAGCTATAGCTATAAATGACTACGTTTTTGCCGTGAACGAAGCCGTAAATAGCAAGATGATGCATTATGCTGGCGTTATGACAGAGGAAGCGGCATCAGAAGAAGCCAGAGTCATCCAATTTCCTAAGGGAAAATACTTAGTCGTGAAAGGGGAAGGGAAAACGGCTGGTGAATTGGAGAATAAGCTTACTGGCATTGCCTTTGGTCAAGTCTTGCCTGAAGCAAAGGACTTTGCTTATGTTGGCGGGCCAAATGCAACGGTTGAAATGGGTCAGCGAAACGGCTTGGTATTTGGTGAAATGTGGATTCCTGTTGTAGGGAAATAAAGGAATAAAAGGAGGAAGGAAAATGGCCTATGTCGTTGATTTTAAAAATGTTTCTACGGTTGGTGTAGAGTCTTCACCTGTAGTAGACGCACTTGCTGGTTTGCGTGCTAATGAAGCCCGTTACTTTATGAACAAATACAAGCATGAATTTACGGTTGTGCCAGCTAGCGAGTCCTGTGAGACGCTTAATTATGTGAACCGGATTTTAAAAGAAGAACGGGATATTGAGTTTGCGGCCAAGCCTTTAGAAACGTCACGTTTTCAAGTAGAAAATATCAAAATGGCTTACATCTTTTATGAGGATGGTCTTGTTGTCAACGTCATGTATACAGTTGATGTCCCTAAAAAGCGGGCCGTCGGCTTTAAGCTTTCTGAAGGGATGGAAGTGCCAAAGGAGTTAGAAGGAAAGTTTAAGTTTGCCAGGCAAAAGTCTAAACTAGCTGGAACCATTCGAGGCTCATTTTTTGTAATTAAAGGAGCCTATTAATGCAAGCAAAAATGCAAATAAAGGAATTCAGTCATTTTTAGCAGTGGGTCATTCTTTTTCTTTATTTAGATAAAAAATCTAATTCAGTCTAGGAGCAAAATAAGCATTCATGCAACGAATGCTCACCTAGGCATTCAAATAACCAAACAGCACCTCTCCATCCAATTAGTGAGTGCTGTTATTTTTTTTGCAAAAATTCCATTTACTCATGGTACTGTTCACCATCATGCATCTAAATGAAGTTTTTAAACTGGTTTTCACTATTAGATTTTCATTAAAGCCTTCTCCTTACTCCAATAAATTTTTGTTCCTTGACTTCAACCTCTTTCTTCACACTGAAAACGGGTTTCCAGCATATAGACATAGTCATCCCCGAATAAGAAATTTTTTTAAAGTGTCCATTATTCGGGTATAGTTCATACATGACCGTTACCAGCTTTTTTGTATCGATTTTTAAATAATGAAAGGAAAAAATCATGGAATAAATGTTATTTGCAGTTTTTATAAAAACTCTTTATATCTCTTTCAGCATTTAGGGCATTCTGATTAATATGTGGTTGCAGAAAAATAATCTTCTAAAACTTATTACCTTTCGAAACCATTCTTAGACGAGCTTTTGTGTTACTTTTATAAAATATGGGCAAAATATCCATTGTAATCACAAATAAAAGAGGTTACTATTCTAGCGGTAACTTTACTAGTGGCAAATTCACTGGAAGCGTGCCCATATTGTCTAAATTCATCAGGAGGTTACATATGCGATATGTTATTTCTATCTTAGGTATTTTTGTTGTATTGTTTTTGGCTTGGTTGGCAAGCTCCAATCGAAAAGAGATAAAATTCAAACCAATTATTACGATGATTGTCATTCAAATTCTTTTATCATTGTTGCTGCTAAATACGGAATTTGGCTTAATCATCATCAAGGGCATAGCTGCTGTTTTTAACAAATTGCTTGAATTTGCGAGCGAAGGGATTTCCTTTGTATTTGGCGGCATGGCGAACGAGGGAGAGGCTCCTTTCTTTTTAAATGTATTGTTGCCAATTATATTTATTTCTGCATTAATTGGGATTCTTCAGCATCTGAAAATCTTGCCATTCATTATGAAGGGAATCGGATTTTTATTAAGTAAAGTGAACGGAATGGGCAGACTTGAATCATATAATGCAGTTGCTTCACTGATGGTCGGGCAATCGGAGGTTTTCATCACATTAAAGAAACAACTTGGCCTGCTTTCGAACCAGCGTTTGTATACTCTATGTGCTTCAGCGATGTCGACTGTATCGATGTCTATAGTTGGTGCTTATATGACGATGCTGGAGCCAAAGTATATTGTCACAGCTTTAGTTTTAAATTTATTTGGGGGCTTTATCATAGCAACCATTATTAATCCGTACGAGATTGATCCAAGTGAGGATATATTAGAAATACAGGAGCAGAAAAAGCAATCCTTCTTTGAAATGCTCGGTGAATATATCCTTGATGGTTTTAAGGTAGCTATTATCGTTGGGGCTATGCTGATTGGGTTCATTGCATTAATGGCGGGATTCAATTATATATTTGAGCTAATATTTAATATTTCTTTCCAAAAAATATTAGGTTATCTATTTGCTCCAATTGCCTTTATTATGGGAATTCCTTTCTCAGAAGCGGTTAGTGCCGGGGGATTATGGCGACTAAACTGTTGACCAATGAATTTGTCGCGATGCTGGATTTATCCGAAGGCAATTATCACTTTAGTGACCGAACAATGGGAATTCTTTCTGTATTCCTGGTTTCCTTTGCCAACTTTTCGTCTATTGGTATTATTGTCGGGGCTGTCAAAAGTCTGAATGAAAAGCAGGGGAATGCTGTTGCACGTTTTGGCTTGAAGCTGCTATATGGCGCCACACTTGTAAGCATCCTTTCAAGTATCATTGTTAGTTTCGTTTTATAAAACATGCTAGGTAATCACGACGTGTTGGTCGTTGAAATGGAAAACAACGGCCGTGGAAAAGCAATCTATCCTTAATGACATGATACTGATTGCATTATAAATCCTTATGAAAAAGGCAGTGGGAGCGAACCACTGCCTTTTGCTAATAATGTAACCTCATTAACAGATCTTTAATTTTCTTATTAATTATTAATGTATCCTCAAATTTTTTCCTACTCTCTGCTAAAGCAATATCAGGATAAAAAAGCAACTTTCATAAAAAATGCCTTTACGAAACACAGAGACAATTTAATACCCATTTACAAAGTCGGCGATTGTTTCTCTTTCATCTTCTGTAAGTTCCCTTTTTACGCACTTTTCGTATTCTGCGATGATTTTCTGTTTATCACCACCGCAAATATCTGTATATTTCGCAATGGTTCTAAGCTTAGCAGCTTCCTTATTAAATTCCTCTTTTGAAATCGGCTTTTGATGCGAAGGTATATATGTATCCGCGTCAAATGATTCTAACTCATCTAATAGCCGCAGCGTTTCCTTGATTGTATAGTTTTCTTTTTCGGAAAAAATATCAGGATAAATACAGTCACCAAGAAAGAGAATCTTTTCTTCTTCGATATACACGATTACTGAATCTGCAGCGTGGTCCCCTCCAACGTGTTGGACGATACAAGTTATCCCACCAAGGTCCATTTCCACTCGTTTTTCAAAAGTTAAATCCGGCAAGACAATCGTGATATCCCGGTGATCCGTGAATTCCTCCTTGATGGCCTTCGCACAAAATTCAATTTCCGATCCTTCTTTCACTCGTGCATCTAATGCCTCGTCTGACCATGAAAGCGGAATGAGCTTCTCCATTTCTTTTTTCGTTTTTTTGGAAGCCATAGAAACTGTATGAGATAATGCTGACAGACCAAAAATATGATCCCAGTGCCAGTGAGTAAGAACCACCATATCAGGAGCAGGGACCCCTCTTTTTAAAAGTTCTTTCAGAAAATAATTTGCATGGTCTTCCGAGTTGCCTGCATCAATCATTAATGTCTTGTTATTGCCTACTACGATCCCTAGAATGGGCCGGTCGGTTAACGATATTGGAGTAATGTACCAAAAACTCTTACCTATTTTTTTAATTGAATGCATAACGGGTGCCTACTTTCTTTTATACTATTTTAAATCGAATAGCAGTTGTTTACTCATGGGAGAATCTTTCAAAAAAACGGCCTCTATCTATGGTAAGGAGATCTGTGGAATTTTGTATTTCAACTCTTAGATATTAATATGCTTTAACGTATTTATTTACAAAATTAGCAAGATCCTTCAAGAATGATTTACTTTTAATTGTCGTGCACTGGGAAATTATATAAAAAAATAAATGGGTTCGAGAGTCTTTTATCAATTCCCGAACTCATTTATTCTTGTTAATATACCCTATCTTTCCAACCTGCTTCGCTCTAATACAAAAATATAGAAACGATTATTGGGACGAAACCAGGCTGAAAATTTCATCTTCCTTTATTTCGTCGATTTGATAAACAGCTTGACCGATTAACTTTGATGACTTTTGGTTATAACTTGCTTTTGTATGTGCAGCCTCAACGATAATCGATTTATTTTTCATACGTTTCCTTTCAAGAACCGTTTTCACCATTTTATAAGTCCACATCTATGAAACCGTTATGCTTTCTTCAGTTTCCCCTGAATCATACCGATAATGGCTGGCAGCACAGAAATGAAGATAATGGCTAAGAGAACTGTTGAAAAGTTGTCTTTGATAATCGGAATATTGCCAAAGAAGTAGCCTAATATCGTACAGATGCCTACCCATAATGCGGCACCAACCACATTATAAATCAAGAAATAACGGTAGTTCATCCGGCTCGCTCCTGCAATAAAAGGAATGAACGTACGAATAAACGGCATAAAACGGGCGATCAAAATTGTTTTTCCCCCATGCTTGTTAAAGAACTCCTCAGCTTTCATCATTTTATCTTGGTTAATCAATTTTCCCATAAAACTTCCATTTGAGATCGTAGTCCCTACTTTCCTGCCGATATGATAATTTACAGTATCCCCAATTACCGCTGCGGCAAAAAAGATAATGAATAATAAAATAATGTTAAATGCCCCCATCGCAGCAAGAGCACCGCTAGCAAACAGTAAAGAATCACCCGGTAAGAAAGGGAAAATCACAATTCCCGTTTCTACAAATACGATTAAAAACAAAATTCCATATGACCACCCGCCAAAGTTTTTGATGATTTCAACTAGATGTTCATCAATATGCAGGATGAAATCAATAATATTTTGAATGATTGTCAAAGCTGTACCCACTTTCATAGTAATGTAGTCTTTTTTATTTTCATCTACATATTATCAGAAACACATAAAAATGTTTAATAAAGGAACACTTATTTGTATTTTTTATAGTAAAAATCGAAACAATTTTTCTCTGGCTCAAGCAAAGTATCATTCTATTTCGCACAAAAAAATGCTGCATTTTTAATCCCACCAAAAATACCATACGGAAGAATGAATAAGTGTTCCTGCAAGTGAATTTACTGTTCCCACCCCTTGCAGGACTATATCACCACAAAATCCAAACTGTTCCCACGCAAGTAATTCTGATTCTTCTTGTGTCTTAGGAGGATTTTCGACAAAAAATTCCCATACATCTGTGGTTACTAAAGCCGGAATAGCTCCATATTTTTCATACCAATATTTGAATACTGCCACTTGTTCCTCTGGCATAGGACATTCATTAAACCCTCCCATTGGAACCCATGCAGCTACCTCCCAAGGATGATCCGTGGGAACCTTTGCGATAATTATTTTCTTATTTATTACCTCTTCTATTGATAGAAAATGATCCGGCTGTTCCTCTAACGAGAACTCGCCAGTAATATCATCGTCATCTTCTTCCATGGACATCGCTTCATCAAGAAGTCTCTTTAACAAAGCCTTTACATCAATATCCTTTGATTTCTTTATGATACTCTCTCGGTCATCCTTTGAGTATCCTTCATCCGCCTCGGTATCAACGATTTCTAGCATCATCTCTGAAGGGATAATGATAAGTGGTGTATATCCTTCTTTCTTGCCTTCCTGGAGAGCTTGATGATAATTTTTCATAACACTTTTAACATCCTTCTCTTCAATTACCGAACAGTCGCAACCCAATTTAGCCTTTATTTTTTCAATATAAGCTTTCTCTTCTGCTTTTTTCCTGAATTTATCAAATATACTCACGTTCTTCATCTCCTATAGGCTTTGTTACCGGATAAAGATAATCATATTTATAAATCCATTGAAATACAAATATTTCCTCTAAGAAAGGAAACAATCTAAAAATGTTCGGTAGCTTTTTGGGGATAAAAAGATCACTAATGATGGTAATAGCGAATCGGATATATTTTTAAAAGCAAAAGCTAAAGATAGCATTGATAAAATTAAAATACCTGCTAAGAAATGGATAGTTTTTCCCTATTAGTTATTGACAAAAAACTAAAAAAATACTAAAGTCTTATATTGATAATGATTATCAATATCATTTTTGAGAAGGTTGAGATGATACCTATTATTAAGGAGGATCCTAAGTTGAAAAAATTAATTATACCTTTCATTTTAATTTTGGTTCTTGTTCTTAGTGCCTGTGGCCATAGCACAAAGAGCGAGTCAGCAGGGGCTGTAAGTAAAGAGGACAAAAGCAAAACGATTACATACCAATCTGAAAATGGCCCTATTAAAGTACCTGCTCATCCAAAAAGAGTAGTTGTTTTGACTGGCAATGCAGGCGACTTAATTGCACTTGGTGTTAATATCGTAGGGGTGGATGAATGGGCTAAGAAAAGTCCATTATTTAAAGATCAATTAAAAGATGTTCCAGCCGTGTCAGATGAGAATTTAGAGAAAATTATTGAATTAAAACCAGATTTAATTATTGGATCAAATGATAATAAAAACCTGGATAAATTAAAACAAATTGCTCCGACAGTTACCTATACTTATAATAAAGTAGATTATTTAACACAGCACTTAGAAATTGGCAAGTTGGTAAATAAAGAAAAAGAAGCTCAAAGCTGGATTGATGACTTCAAAAAGCGTGCAAATACTGTAGGAAATGAAATTAAAACAAAAATTGGCGAAGATTCAACGGTAACTGTAATGGAAAGTTATGATAAAGATATGGGTATTTTGGGTGATAGTTGGGGAAGAGGCACAGAAGTTCTTTATAAAGCAATGGGTCTGAAAATGCCTGAAAAAGTAAAGGAGATGACAAGTAAAGAAGGATACTACATGATTTCTTTTGAGGTATTACCTGATTATGTTGGGGACTACCTAATTGTTAGTAAATACAATGATCAAGATAATTCCTATCAACAGACGGATCTATATAAAGGAATGGCTGCTGTGAAGAACGACCATGTAATTGAAGTGGATGGAAATGCCTTTATGTTTAACGATCCCATATCTTTAGATTACCAATTGAAATATTTTGAAGAGCACTTTTTAAAATAGTCAGAGAACTGTATGGACAGTTCTGGAAGTGGCATTCAAATAATAAATTTTGTGTTATGGACCACTAGGTACGTCCTCGTGGTCTTCCTTGGATAGGTATTCTGTATGATTTAATTTAACCGTCTTACCCCTTCATCAATCATTTCATTCATATCTAAACTTCATTCAGCTGTAGATGAAGCAGTTGCCTAATTCATTACACAAGTAGGATTTTCCTTCCTAAATAACCTCGAGCTTCTATAAATAATCCTTTTTATTTCCCGTAAATTTTCCAATATTCCATCTAAAAAACCCCTTTTACTTATGGTAAGGCTCACCATTGAACTAAAGTGCCTGTCACTGCCCGCCTAATGTCGATAAATTCGAAAAAATACGTGTGGGTGACAGGCACATATTTTATTGACTCTTGATACGGATACTTGTTTTACGGGATGGCTTAATTTCTTCCTCCGCGAGCATTTGATCTGCCTTTCTTTTGTCTTTGTTCATTTGGCTGCTTATTCGTATCATTTCTTTTTTCTTTGTGCGCATTCGAGTCTTTTACCATATTTATTCCCTCCGCTATCCCTTAAAAATGTTATTCAGCAACAGCAAGTATTATCATAACCGAAATATGTTTGATTATTCAGTGGCAAGCAAACGTTTAGTTTAGCGAATTCTAGCTCACAGCACTTTTTCTTCGGATACACCAATGACTTCAACACCATAAATAATAAAAAGCAAGCCAGTTTTTGTTTAATCAAAATTGGCTTGCTTTTACTATACTAGAAAAACTGCACTTACTTATGGTACGGTTCACCGTAATGCATCTTAATGAGTTTTTTATTTTTCCTGATCAAACTACTAATTGAATAATTTAATTAGGGATATGTCAAAAATACCAATATTCTCAGGGGATAAAGAACACTTTCTAGACAACTACCTAGTTTGAACCAAGACAATTTCGTCAATGGTCGGCATCTCCTTTTTTAATAAAGCTATCACCGTTTCTTCCATTTTATTATTGTCGATTTCACAAATCGTTATCGCAGGACCATTCATTTTTGAACGCTCATTAGCCATACGGGCAATGTTAAACCCTTTCTGATAAAGAATCCCCGATAATTCTGAAATAGCCCCTTTTCGGTCGGCATGACGGATCATAAGTGTTGGCCGTTCGCCGGAAAACTTCAATGGATAACCATCCAACTCCTGAACTTCTACTTTACCGCCGCCTAAGGAACTTGCGAGTACCTTGACGCGACGTGCTCCTCCTGCCAACTCTACAAGAACCGTATTCGGATGATAGCTTCCGAGAACCCGTTTAGTAAATTCATATTGTAAGTCCTGTTCTTCAGCAATGGCCTTCGCATCTGGAATGCCGTCATCCATCGTCGATAACCCAAGAACACCTGCTAATAAGGCTAAGTCTGTCCCATGCCCCTGATAGGTTTCAGCAAAGGAGCCCATCAGCGAGAACTTTACATATAATGGTTTTTCGTTTAAAAGCTGACGGGCAATGTTGCCGATTCGGACTGCTCCCGCCGTATGCGAACTTGAAGGGCCAACCATCACGGGTCCGATAATTTCATCAGCACTCTGGTATTTTGCCGGTCCGCAATCGCTGCTTCCTTCGCTAAAAATCTGCTCTTTTAATTTTTGCCCTGTTGGAGTTCCAGCAAGACCGCCAATCCCTGTTTCCCTCAGCGACTCCGGCATTTGCTGCCCTACCTCATGCATCACATGAACTACTTCATCCGGAGGGATGACACTGACTATCCCTGATAACGCCATGTCTGCTGCAGCTTGGGCGGTAATTGCATGCAATCCGTTACGGATGATGCACGGGATTTCCACCAGCCCGGCAACCGGATCGCAAACCAGCCCTAGTGAATTTTTCAAGGCAAGTCCGACGGCATTTCCAACCTGTGTCGGTGTACCACCGGCCAACTCTACGAGAGTACCGGCTGCCATTGCTGTTGCAGATCCGACTTCAGCCTGGCACCCTCCGGCAGCCCCTGAGATTGAAGCTTTATTGGCAATGACTAAGCCGAGGGCAGAGGCAGTGAACATCGACCGGACAATTTGTTCACGGGTAAACTTTCCGCTATCAAAGGCGTGAACAAGGACAGCCGGCAGGATTCCCGCTGAGCCCGCTGTCGGCGTTGCCACAACTCTTCCCATAGCCGCATTTACCTCTGATACTCCAAGGGCATTCGCTGCAGCATTTAAAGTTTCAGGATGAATAAAGGACTTCCCATTTTCGGCATATTGATAAAGGCGATATCCATCCCCTCCCGTCAAACCGGTACGGGACTTAACGGGGCTTGTCGTTCCCCTGCGAACAGCCTCCTCCATCACAGTAAATTGCTCAGCCATTTTTTCGATAATCGTCTCTCTAGAATATCCCTTTTGTTGCACTTCTGCTTTTATCATTAATTCCGCAATAGTTGTTTTATCCTGCTCTGCAAGTTCAATTAATTCTCTTAAACTTGTAAATGACATATGCTCACTCCTTTAGAGGGATCGGTTCTTGTGTAAAAAACAGAAGAACCACCCCATGTTTCGCCTATTCCTGTCCAAAGTATTTAGCTACTACAGCTGCCATTGCTTTCGCTGCGATGATAAGGCTGTCCTCGTTGATGACAAATTTAGGGTGGTGATGGGGATAAACTGGACCATCAGCCGGCTTTGCTCCCACATAAAAGAAACTGCCTGGAACCTTTTGTAAGTAGTATGAAAAATCCTCTGATGCGGATGAAGGCGGTGTTTCAATGACTGCTTTGATTTCAGGAATTTTGGCATCATTAACTGCATTGAAGACCAATTCTGTCATCTCTTTATCATTTACTAAAACAGGGTAATCATGTGAATAAATTAAATCATAGGTAATATTAAACTCTTGAGCAAGTCCTGCTAAAATTCGTTTGAATTCTGTTTCCACTGTAGAGCGAACTTCACTAGACATCGTTCGGACATCTCCTTCAAGCTCTACACTATCCTTAATAATATTGAAGGATCCTTTACCATCAAACGAGCCAATGGTTACTGTTGCCATATCAAAAGGATTAATTCGGCGGCTGACAATCGTCTGAGCTGCGACAACGAAATGACTTGCCGCGACAATGCTGTCATTACTTGCATGCGGCATCGAGCCATGTCCGCCTTTTCCTTGAATTTTCACTTTGAAATACGAACGTCCCGTCTGCATTTCTCCGGCACGATAATAGACTTCTCCAGTTTCCGCCAGAGACATTAGGTGGATGCCGAAAACATTATCAACACCTTCTAAACACCCGTCTTCAATCATAGCAACAGCGCCGCCAGGAGGTGTTTCTTCCGCAGGTTGGTGAAGAATAACAACATTCCCTTTTAATTGCTCTTTCATTTCGATTAGTACATCAGCTAAAATCATTAAATAAGCGGTGTGTCCATCATGGCCACATGCATGCATAACACCCGGATTTTTTGATTTAAAAGGGACATCTGCCTCCTCCGTAATCGGCAGCCCATCAAAATCAGCTCTCAAGGCAACGGTTTTACCCGGCTGACCTCCTTCGATTGTGACAACCACACCATATCCACCCACATTGGTTCGTATTTTTACGTCCTTATCTTTATAAAAATCAGTAATATATTGAGCTGTCTTTTCTTCTTTAAAAGATAATTCAGGGTGTTGATGAAGGTATCTGCGAATTTCGATCATTCTTTCTTTTTTCTCATCTAGTTTTTGCAAAAGTTGATTTAACATATTTTCTCCTCCTATTATTTTTCTGTTTTAACGGTAAGAACAACGAAACCGCACATAAAAATCGCTATCGCCAAGCTGATAAATACGATCGAAAATGAGCCCCCTACCATAGAAATTAAAGCCCCAAATGAGATCGGAGCAATAAAACCGCCAAGCGTCCCTCCAGTATTGACGATCCCAATGGATGAGCCAATCACTTTTTCCGGCAAAATCTTATGCGGCCAGGAAAAGATCCCCACAAACATTAATGTTAGTAAAAATGTAAGCATATATAAAAATACGATAGACAGTGCCAATGAATCTGAAAAGACTAAACCAAGAAACAATATGGACGATAGCACTGAAGAAGCCATGAGCAGTAATTTTTCCTTCCCATTAAACTTTGTCAATAATACACCAGCACACAAGGATGCTGCCGCTCCCCCAATAGCATTCATTGCTAGAATTGTTCCAACTGTACTAATGGATAGTGAAAATTTTCCTTTTAGGAAAGATGGCAGCCATGACATATTTCCATAAAAGGCAATGTTGACAATCATCATGGCAATGAATAAAATAATAACATTTCGATTACAAATTACAGATTTAAAACTAACTTGTTTAGATACCGCTTTCACTTTTTCTGCCGGAATATTATTTGGCACAAAGAAAATAACTAAAAGTAACGAAAGAGCGAAGAATATGCCCAATACATAGTAAGCATAGTGCCAGTTTAGATCGATTAATCGTGCCCCGATAATAAACGCCAAAATGCCGCCAAGCCCGTTTGTTGACAAAATGAGCGATTGGACGAAGGTTCGTTTTTCTTTTGAGAAATTGACCGCAACCCCTTTCGAACAACTTGGCGGATACCCTGCATGACCTATACCAGCTAAGAACCGAATCAGTACAAACACGAGTAAACTTGTACCAAAGCTAAATGCAAATGAGAATAATGTAATCAGCGAGAGAGAAAGGATTAAGACCTTTTTATAACCAACCTTATCAGCTAGCCATCCCCAGGTATTTGCATTAACGAATAGCCGAGAAAAAATAAACTCATCATCAATCCGGTTTGACTTGTTGTAAGATGAAATTGATCTGCTATTGGGATGATCGCAGTAGAAATCATATTCTTGTCCATGTAAATCATGGAATAACCACCCATTAAAGCTGCAATCAACAACACTTCACGAGAACTTTTGGCCTTTGGAACCGAAAGTTTGGCTTTGCTTTCTTTTAGATCTTCTTGAGAAACAGACATATAAGGTCTCCTTTCGGTAACACGATATCGTGAAAACGTTTCCAGTATCTATAATTTTAAACGGTACAGCTGTGAAGAGCTTTCCAATCATTGTCCAAAATATCCCCTCCATTTGTCATCGTCTCTATATTTTCTCTAACAGAGAACAAAAAATGACCGTTAAGTTTTAACTTAACGGCTTAATCTCAAAAAGATGAAAGGCATTTAATGTCAAGGTCGATTGTAAATAAAGGACTGAATCAATATTTTCTTCATAGATTTGCAATTCAGGGTAGGTACGGTGTTTCAAGAACGTAATGGTTTCTTGATCAATGACATGTTCTCGTTGAAAATTGATCCAATTCATATAAAACGCACCGTTATTCCGGTCCAAAATATACTTACGAATTTGATAATGCCCCGGGGTCAGTCCTGAAATCACAAACCTTTTTTCCTTCGTTAAAGAGCGTAAGAAGAAGCTTTCAACCGAGTAGGAAGGATTGACGTAGGAGGTGTTATAAATAGCCAATTGGTACCCCTGATCTCCCTTGGTCAAAACAAACCCCTCTCCTTCCACTAAAATCTGGGAGTTCATTTTGGCCATTAATTGAACGTTAAAAAAAGCTGGACGTTTCAATTGATAATAATAAAGCAGAGCAATCCCATTCATGGCAATATGCTCATACTCCTGATTATTTTCTTCTAATGAATGAGTATCAATCCAAAACCCCAAGCCCGAAATCTCTTTCATCACATCAAACATATCTTTAAAAATCAGAGCTGAACGAAAGAAGCTGCCGCTTAAATTTACAGTATTTCCATAAAGCGTATTCCAATTGGTCAAGTAAATGGAGCGGTCTGCCAATCCCGCTGAATATAGTTTTGCTTTCAAGTCGATACATGATTTCTTTAAAAGGTCTTTTACACCTTCAAAGGTACTATTATTCATGTCAGTAAAATCAACTTGTTCGTTCGGATTACAGGTGAAGCAGATCAGCTCGCATTCATTTGAGAATTGCTTTAAAAAGCTGATAACAGGGGTTGTGATCCCCGTTTCTATTGAAAATGGCACATGAAGGCCAACTTTTGCAGCGCCGGCCCATTTCTTTATAGTTTGATAAAAATCTTGATAAAAAGTGCCCGATGTTTCACCCCATTCCGTGAAAACTAATTCAAACTTCCATTTTCCTACAAAATCGCTGCCAAAATAATGAACACTTTGCTGTAAAAATTCAGCTAACATCTTGATATAATCGGAGCTGCTTGCCACTTCCTTTTCAAACTCAACACGGATGAAAGGCACTAAACCAAGCTTGCGAAACCGGCTGAATAATGCATGAATCTGATAAAATTGTCCTCCCGTTTGCAATAGCGGGTGCGTAATCGTAAAAGCGGGAGAAAATAGGTTCGTAAAATAGATATATTCAAATTGGAGCAGATCTTGAATAAGCTGCAATTCTGCTTGGACCTCTTCATGTAATGCATATTCCAGTTGGCCAATCACTAATAATCGGCAGGCTTTTTCCCGAACAAAAATGGGCTCTTGCGGGATGTCAATATGTATCGTCGAAGTAACTGGTTCCATCGACGGAATGATTTTATCATTTGACGGAATATACTTACTGATTTCTAGTAAAAAATCGGGCGATTTTAACAATGTATATTGGTCACTTGCTTGATGTACTTCCTCGACCTCGGCATGTTCTTTTTTATGAAAATTTCGATATTCAGCAGGCTTTTGCTGGTACATTTCTTTAAAAGCCTTGTTAAACGCCTTCGCATTGGGAAAACCGTTATTGAGTGCAATTTGAATAATAGTATGGTCAGTATATAAAAGCTCATGAACAGCAGATTTCAATCGAACTTGTTTTACATATTGCGAAAAACTAACGCCAACCTCCTGCTTGAAATAACGAGATAAATAGTAAAGGGATAAATATTGCTGTTTGGCGATTTCCTCTAATGATATAGGCTTGCGATAATTTTTTTCGATAAAAGTTAGAATACCCCTTATTCTTTCATCCTTCATTCTAATAAATTGATTATTTCCAAGATAGGTCGTTTTAAAATTCCGAATCAAAAGTGTGACTAACTTATATATCAGACTATTGATTTCAAGTTCACTTCCATCCTGTTTTTGATAATGTGCGATCAGAATTTCCGCTAAGAGTTGATGGATTTGATCAAATAGAAGATATAACCCATTATCCTCATTGGACGAATGGCAGTTGAAATAACACTCATGAATATCTGGATAATACCGCTCGATGGAACATAGGGGAATTTGCAGCAATAAGACTACATTGTCTTTAATCCCCTTTATGGTGTGGACATGATTAGCATTAATAAGCAGGAGATCATTTTCTGCCAAATGGTAGGCATCTTGATTGATGTTAACCTCAATTTCTCCTCTAATAACGAGAAGAATTTCAATTCCTAAATGCATATGCGGTGAGTAATGGCCAATACTTTGCAAACTGATTTGATAAGATTCTTCTATTACTGGTTCAGACATCAACATTCACCTCAAAAAATCTATAAAAATAATTCTGGGCCATACTATGGCTCCAGAATTCCCATTGAAAAAAGGATATCAAAAATCCTCATTTACTTATGATACGGTTCTCCATATCGGAGCTAACGACGAAATTCTAGCATACGTATCCTAACTAAATATTTATTATGTCTTCCTATCTTAGATAGTTATACCCGCTGATTGATTCAGCCGTGTTGAGGTCAGGTCATCATCTTTCAGTCCGCGTTGGGGATATGATCACTTAATTGCCTTGCTAACTTTAAGCTTCTTGCCTTTGATAGTTGTTTCTTCCATAGCTTGTAAGACTAATGATCCTTTCCCATTAAGAATATCAACATAGGATAAATTATCCTGAATGGTAATAATACCAATATCATCTGCTGTTACTCCAGGAATTTTCGCAATCGTTCCAACAAAGTCTACAGCTCGAAGCTTCTTCTTTTTCCCGCCGTTGAAATGGAGTTTCATGATATCCTTGTTTATTCGGGCAGTTTTATTGTTTTTCACGACCCGGCGACCACTGATTTTTTCCTCAAAAGCGTTTTTTCCTCCGGCTACCTCCTGCCGCGTCGGTGCTTCCCTTACAGGTATTTCAAAGCCAATGTATTTTTCAATTGCTTTAAGAAATTTGTCTTCATAAGGAGTTGCAAACATAATTGCTTTTCCTTTATTACCAGCACGCCCGGTTCTGCCTGTTCGGTGAACATAGCTCTCTTTTTCCATCGGAACGTCATAATTGATCACAAGTGTTACATTATCAACATCGATTCCTCTAGCCGCCACATCGGTCGCCACGAGATAACGAAAATTCCCCATTTTGAAGCCATCCATAACCGCAAATCGATCTTTCTGTTCTAGTCCTCCGTGGAGTTTTTCACAAGAATAGTTGAATTCTTCCAATTCGGCAAACACTGTGTCGACATGTTCTTTAGTTCTGCAGAAGATAATACAGCTATCCGGGTTTTCGACAACTGTAACGTTTTTAAGCAATGAAATCTTTTCTTCTTCTTTCACTTCAATTACACTATGTTCAATCGTACTCGTAGTAATCCCCGTAGAAGCAATCTGAATATTAATAGGAGTTTTCATATATTTATGGCAGAGATTTTCAACATCTTTAGGCAATGTAGCGGAAAATACCATCGTTACTCTATTTAAAGGGAGTTTTTTTATTATAGCTTCTACTTCGTCGATAAAACCCATGTTAAGCATTTCATCAGCTTCATCTATAATAAGGTAGTTTATTCGGTCTAAAGTTAATGTTTCTCTCTCAATATGATCCATCACACGCCCAGGTGTGCCGACGACTATATGGGTTTTTTGTTTTAACTCTTCTTTTTGTTTTGTAAAAGGTTCTTTGCCGTAAACCGCCATGGCTTTAATTCTTTTAAATCTACCGATATTTGTTAAATCCTCTCGAACTTGAACGGCAAGCTCCCGAGTTGGCGTAAGAATTAATGCCTGGGGCTTTTTTTCCTCCCATTCAATCATCTCGCAAACAGGAATACCAAAGGATGCCGTCTTGCCACTGCCCGTTTGAGATTTCACTACAAGATCCTGATTTTCCAATGCTCTTGGTATGACTTCGCTTTGAACCTCTGTGGGCGTTTCATATTTTAACACAGCAAGAGCTCTTTTTATTTCATCGCCTAAACTATAATCATTGAAACTTCTTTTGCTCATGTATTTAACCTCGTTTTTTATATTATTTGACTTATTTATAAAATTCCTCAAAAAGAAATATCATATGCAAAATCTGACTAGTTCATTATACTTGAAATGCCAGGCATACATACGGTTAAGATTCCTAAAATAATATATAAACGCAAAAAACTGCCGTGCCAATTTATAATTTATACTGATACCCTCTTATAAAACTATAAATTAGATCATTCAAATTACGTGGCTCCTTTCAGAAATAACCTTTTTCTTTTAATGACACATAACAATTATCATCCAATGCAATAGGATCGAGCACATCTACTCCGATAATGTTACCAGCTTAGACTAATCGCTCTGTTACTTGGATATCCTCTGGTCTGGAGTAAGTTCTCTTGATGGCACAAATGATTGATGCGGCGCTACTCAAAACAGCTGTTTTCATGATTTCAGATGAACTTACTATATATGCGTTAATACTGCCTACATGAGCTGAACTGATATTCGTTAGTTGATTTTCATGTCAAGACACAACACGGCAGTCAAAAATTAATTTAACCGAACAAACATTACAAAACCTAAAAGATCAAAAAATCTTTCATGCACTAAATGTTTATCTAGCAAGAACAGCACCTTTTCGAAGTGTCCTGAAAAGGTGCTGTTCTATTTTTTCAAAAACCTCATTTACTTATGATACGGTTCCCTTGATGTATCTAAGTGAGGTTTTTCATTATAAGATACTTTATATTTTATTTACAAGTAAAGGGATTCTTCGAACAAAACAGCATCCATGTTAAAAAAAGATATGGCTTACCATAGATGAGTGGAAAAAGTTCCTTGAGCTCATTTATGAACAAGTTTCTAAAACTTTTTAAAAAGATGTCACATCTATTTACCCTTTGTCGTCTTGAGTTATGAAATAACTTTTAGGAGGTTATCTTATGACCCAAAAATGGGATATTGTTATAGTTGGTGGTGGATTAGCAGGTTATGTTGCAGCTAATTATTTAACTAAAGCCAATTTATCTATATTACTAGTAGAAAAAGGAAAAAATATTGGCGGCAGGGCTAGAACAAACAAGGTGAATCAACAGTATTTGAATCTAGGCCCGCATGCTCTTTATAAAAAAGGAAAAGCCAAGTCTATTCTCAAAGAATTAGGTATTAGTCTTAGTGGAAAATCACCCAAATTAGGCGGAATATTAATTGAAAACAATATCGAATATGCTGCCCCATTTTCTCCTTTGGAACTATTTACAACAATCCTTTTGAATGGGAAAGAACGTATGGAATGGATCGCGGTTTTGTTGAAAGTAATGAGTATAAATCCTGAAAATTTAGCAGAGCAAACATTCCAACAATGGGTTATGCACGTAGGCAACTCTGAAAAAGTTAGATCATTACTATATATACTTGGCAGACTTGCAACATATTGTCATGCTCCTGAAATGGTGAGCGCCAAAGTAATAGTATCGAATATGAAGAATGCTATGGGAGGCGTCCTTTATCTAGATGGCGGCTGGCAAACGATCATTGACCAACTTCACAATAAAGCAATCATCTTAGGTGTTCAGGTCCAATCACATACTCTTGTTAAACAAATTGATCCCGCCCAACAGGATCAATTTAAACTAACTCTGTCTAACGACGAAGAAATTCACGCGAAGTATGTAATTTGTACAACTGGCCCTCATGAACTTAATGAAATGTTAAACGAAAAGGTTAATCCTTATCAAAACAGCTTTTTTACCCAGATAACAGCTGTAAGAGGGGCAACGTTAGATCTGGCTTTAACACAGCTTCCTAACCCAAGGCGATTATTCGCCATGGGTATCACAGATCCCCTTTATTATTCGGTACATTCAAATTATGCTCGCCTTTCTGATGACACAAAAAGTACAGTTCTTCATGTATTTAAATATCATCACCCAGATGATCAAATTGATAGAACAAGTATTAAATACGAGCTTGAACAATTCTTAGATAGACTACAGCCAGGTTGGCAGAAATATGTGATTACAAGACGATTTATTCCTAACATTACGGTGAACCAGCGCTTACCCCAAATAGGAGATGAGCACAAGCTACAGCGTTCTAAAACAGAAATTCCGGGATTATATATAGCAGGAGACTGGGCTTCCCCTAACTCCATTTTGGCAGATGGAGCAGTCAGCAGTGGAAAACAAGCAGCTGAAGAAATCATTTTAAACGAGAAGGAGAAAAATAGTGCAAATTACCAAAGAAGATTACCAACTTTTTAAACCATTGTTGTTTTCAATAGGTTATCGGATGTTAGGTTCAGTAGTGGAAGCAGAAGATATTGTCCAAGAAACTTTTCTAAGAGCTTACCAAGTAAGTGAGGAAAACATAAAGATTAAGAAAGCATATCTCTGTAAAATAATGACGAACCTCTGTCTTGATGTATTAAAGTCTGCACGGTACAGACGAGAACATTATGTGGGACCATGGAATCCCGAGCCATTATTAATAGAAAGATTACAGGCCTTTGATCCACCCGAAATGCTTATACAAAAAGAAGGATTAAGTATTGCCTATTTACGAATAATGGAGCATCTGGCACCAGATGAACGAGCAATCCTCCTTTTAAGAGAGGTATTTGATTTCCCTTACCCAGAGATTGCTAACATCATTGAAAAGAAAGAAGAAAATTGCAGAAAAATTTTTAGCAGGGCTAAACAAAAGATCTCACGTGTGGAAGGTGAAAGCTTAAACTATGAGAAGAATAAGTTAATGATTAATCGCTTTATAGAAGCATTTGAAATGCAAAATAAGGATGCCTTATTAGAACTTATATCTGAAAATGTCACACTATTTTCTGATGGCGGCGGAAAAGCCACGGCTGCTGTACGTCCAATCGTATCTTTCTCCAACGTTTTAGCCTTATTGTACGGAGTCATAAAAAAGGCCCCTGAAGACTTTTATATTGAAGTTAAAAACGTCAATTGTCAACCAGCAGTCGTGATATACATGAATGGTAAGATTCAAAGTATCCTTAGCTTTTATATTAGTAATGAAAAAATAGTGGAAATGTATATAACAATGAACCCAGATAAATTACCTATTCATTAAAAGCTATAGAGATAGAGGGAGAAGAGATCATGCTTGGCAGCAGGTTTTTATCGGGATTCAATAGAATAAATCTGATCTACAAGTTAAGGGTTTCCAATTGCTGAAACCTTATATCTAATTATTCAAAATAAAACTGTCCCTAAAAGGCAATTAATGAGACCCTTTAGGGACAACTGCTTTTCTTCCTTCTCTAGTAGAAGAACCTCATTTACTTATGGTACGGTTCCCCCGATTAATCCGAAAGCTCCGGTAAATCTGCTCCACTAAAATCAGCCTCATAAGCTGATGAGGGAACGTCATTTTCGAGAAGGACAGTGTATCGTTCGCCCGGTTCATCACATCTTTGTGAAGGCCGAGGGAGCCACCGATGATAAAGGCAATTTTACTTTTGCCGTATGTCGCAAGTTGGTCGAGATTTTTGGCGAGTTCCTCGGATGTTTTCATTTTACCTTCAATAGCCAGCGCAATGACATGGGTGTCTGGGCTGATTTTGGCAAGAATTCGTTCACTTTCCTTTTGTTTGACTTGCTCCATTTCTGTTATACTTAGTTCTTCGGGTGCTTTTTCGTCTGCAACTTCAATGATTTCGATTTTAGCGTAAGCAGAAAGACGTTTAATATATTCGGCGATTCCTTGCTTTAAATATTTTTCCTTCAGCTTCCCAACAGTTACGATTGTAATATTCACAGCATTTCCTCACTTTACAAACAGGTTGTCCACAAAACTATCCACATATCCACAAATCTGAATATTCCCCTTTATTTCAGACTGAAAATTTAGTCAAATTTTCTTTTTTATGCAAAATGACGACTTATAGCAAAAAAAATCGAACCACCTTGCATCAAATGGCCTAAAAAAAGAGTGAACCTGTGTATAAGTCGCCTTTTTTGACTTATCCACAGGTTATTTTTCTATTTTTCCGAAAAGTTATACACATACTCACAATAACTATCCACATCTTGTAGGGGAATATTAGTTTGCTACTACATATTCTGCCTCGTTTTGACAATATTCACACGAGCGCTTTTCGCCTTCTAGCTTTTCAATTTTCGGAGCCGTTTCATATTCATCTACGATAATATCCAGTGCTAGCTCTGTATGTTCTTGACAGCAATAAATCATTCTATCCGCTCCTTTGCTTGTATAGTTTACCATGAAAAAGCGCAGAAAAGCATTGGGCTTTTCTGCGTCTTCTACTTACATAGACCCCTCAGTAGTGAGTGTCGTTGTCTCTTGGTGCAGTTTTCCATCTCGATAAAAATGCACGACCATTTTGTCGCCGACCTTTTTCTTTGTATACATATACTTACGAAGCTCTAAAATATCATGTACCTTTTGATCGTCGAGCTGCACAATAACGTCAAATTCCTGCAGTCCAGCTTTTGCAGCCGGTGTATTTGGATACACCTGCTCGACCATTGCCCCATCTGTAATATTTTTTGGGAGCTTCAATGTTTCCTGCTGATGATATGCTGGTACTTCATTTACATTTCTGAGCGTTACGCCCATCGCCGGACGAACCATTTTTCCTTGCGTTTCTAAACTATTGATAATTGGTTTAGCAAAATTAATGGGGATCGATAATCCAATTCCTTCTACCGACTGCTCGGCAATTTTCATAGAGTTAATGCCGACAACCTGTCCGGCAATATTCACAAGGGCCCCTCCGCTGTTACCCGGATTGATGGCCGCATCTGTCTGGAGTACTTCCGCCTGCCAATCAACTTGCCCATCATTATTAATATCAACTGGGATGGCACGCTCCAGCCCTGAGATGACTCCCTGTGTCACTGATCCGGAAAATTCCAGACCGAGCGGATTTCCGATAGCAATAACTGGTTCTCCAATTTTCAATGCGTCTGAGTCACCAAATTCCGCTACTTTCTTTACACTTCTTGCGTCAATTTCAATAACGGCTAAGTCACTCCAAATATCTGTTCCACGAAGTTTTGCAGGGACTTTCGTTCCGTCTGCCAATGTAACTTCAAGCTGCTGTGCACCTTGGACAACGTGATTATTCGTGACTATGTAGGCTTTGTCACCGGCTTTTTTATAGATAACACCAGAACCTGTCCCGGCCGGCTGGTTAGATTCACCTTCCCAGAAGCTACCGGATTGAATATTTGTAATTCCGACGACTGCATCCTGTGCTTTATCAACGGCTTTCGTCACATCTGTGGTGACGTTAAGCGAAACATTTTGGCCTTTTGGCTGCTCCTTATTCGGTTCAATTTGAACGTTTTCACTTTGTTGTTCGTTTGGTAATACATCATAATCGGCCAGCTTAGGAAGCGCTAAAATTACAAGCAGTGCCCCTATAATAATTCCGGCCAAGCTGGCTAGGAAGTAGCCGCTCTTTCTAGGGCCTCGCTGATATCGACCATCAGCTCTGCCATCATCATAATAGCCCAAACACCTCACCCTTTCCAATACATACTCTCAGTTATTTTCCCCATGTAGCACAAATTATAACGTTCCCGTTGAAAAATTCAACAAAAATGCAATACAAAGAGGCCTGTCTGACAAATCTTCAGGCAGGCCTCTTTCATTAAAGCTCTGTTAATACAGTTGGCACTTTCGGATCGGTGTGTAAGAGCTCAAATTGCTCTCCGACCGGCATATCCTTCATTTCAAGCGTTTGTGTCACACTCATTTTTGCTAAATCTTTCATATTATTATCCTGGCTCAAATGGGCGAGATAAATACGCTTTGTCCGGTCCCCGATTACATCGCTCATAGCAACGGCAGCATCTTCATTAGATACATGGCCAAAGTCGCCTAAAATGCGGCGCTTAATATTCCACGGATACCGACCTACACGCAGCATTTGAACGTCGTGATTGCTTTCAAATACGTAGGCATCCGCATTGTTAATCACGCCTTTCATCCGATCGCTGACATAGCCTGTATCTGTAATTAATGCCAGCTTCCTGCCTTCATGGTGGAAAACATAAAACATTGGTTCGGCTGCATCATGAGACACACCGAATGACTCAATATCCAAATTCCCAAAGCTTTGCACCGTTTCCATATCAAATGTAAATTTCTGTTCCGTATCAATATTTCCCGTCAGCTTGTCCATTGCCTGCCACGTCTTTTCATTTGCATAAATCGGCAGTTTATACTTTCTAGCTAGCACACCTAGCCCTTTAATATGGTCACTATGTTCATGTGTTACGAGAATGCCCGTCAAGTTTTTAATTTCGCGGTCAATGGATGCAAAC
Source organism: Bacillus sp. PK3_68 (assembly GCF_003600835.1). Classification (NCBI taxonomy): domain Bacteria; kingdom Bacillati; phylum Bacillota; class Bacilli; order Caryophanales; family Bacillaceae; genus Bacillus; species Bacillus sp. PK3_68. The sequence continues at coordinate 2,645,597 of NZ_NQYC01000001.1, forward strand.
AGCCCTTCCATTTGTTTGCCGCTTAATCCGGCATCTACTAAAAACGCCTGATCTTCCGTTTCCACGTAGAAAGCATTTCCTGTACTACCGCTTGCCAGAACGCTAAAACGCAAAGTCATGTTGCTTCACTCCATCTATCATCAGCTGTTTTCCTCATTCTTATAGATCGATCCGTCAAAAGCATTTACAAACATTTTTTCTGTTTTTTCGCCGTTTTTAATTTTAAAGTACCAAGTAGGTGTCAATACTTGTAGTTCCGTCAAATGTACAAAAGTGTAATAACCGAGCTCTACATCAGAAATTTTGCTGTTAGGCTTAATTAAACCATTTTTATAAAGCGTTTGAATGGCCTGGTGGGCAGATATAATACTCTCCTCTTGACCATTCTCTTTCAGGTCCTCCAACATGGTCTGCTTATAGCCGATAATTTCGTTATTGCTGTTCAACTGAACTTCAAGCCTGCCATTTTTAATTTCAAACAGCTTCTTATCCTTATAGTGCTGATAAAAAATAGCCGTATTTTTTTCGCTATCAAGCTCCCAGTATTGATATTGATCACCGAAAATAACCTCTGTTTCAACAAATGCTTTAAGGTCTTCCAGCTTCTTCTCACCCAGCTTGATTGGCTTTTGCAGATGGCTTTCTAAAACAGTTTGATTGTCCGGAAACTTAACCGTCTGGTTCTGCAAGAGACTGACCTCTTTTTTGGTAAAGCTTTTTGTTTTTGCCGTGAGAATCGTTTCTTCGCTTACTTCTTCGGGTAATTTTCCATATTCAATATTGTAAGATTTTAATTTATCTTCAATTGAAGCTTCCTTAATAAATTCAAATTGGCTGGCACTATGCTTATTAAGAAACACGGCTAGAAGGAAGATGTCCAAAATGAGGAAAACAGTAATGAAGATTGTTTTTGTTTTACTCCAATCCATGGACTTTTCCCTCCGTCTTCTCAGTGAATGAAAGATGCTTCCAGCGCCCTCCATACTTATAAAACCAGGAAGGCTCAAGAACGAGTATTTTGGATGATTCCGGATCTGGAAGCAGCTGGTATCCTACCGCCATATCTTCTAGCAATGCGGGTTTAAAGTGCTCCAATTTTTTTACTTGTTTTAATGCAGATGCGCTGTCCGGCAGTGTAACCTCTTCTCCTTCGGATGGCAAGGAGATATCAAGCGTAAAATAAGGACGGGTATACTTATAAATTTTGTCTTGTCCCCATACTTGTACGATTTCTGCCATGTCTTGATCTGCTGACATGCTTTGGCCGTCAAACACCGGTAATCCATTTTTAAACAAACGGTAACCAATTTCAGAAGACCCTGGAGTCGCCTTGAACAGTCGATATTGATCCGTCCATCCGCTATGCTCATTAATAAATTTAATACTTTTATCTAATAGGTCATGCAAACTTCCTGGATTATTAATTTCAGACTCTTTGGCTGGATTGACATAGAAAATCATCCTCTTAAGGTAATCAACCTTCATTAATGTAGAGCCGTCTGTGTATTCTTCACCATTAGTTTTTAAGCCTTTTTTTACTAAACTCGGATCACTAAACAGCAAATCCTTAAAGTCCTCTATATCAATTTCATCCGGCAAGTATTTATAACTGGATAGCACCGGCTGCTTTTCTGGAAGGAACAATTGTTCATTTGTGGCAAGCGGATAATGAACATATGGCTCCCACTTTTCCGCATCCTTAATAAATTGCTTTTTAAATGCTGAAAGGTTTGTTGAGGAGGCTTCACTTCGAAAAACAAGACGCTCCTTTGTCGATACGAAATAGACAGTTGCCTGCTTCTCTCTCGTATTTATATTAGTGATAATAATTCGGTCAAACACCGCATTCGGTACAGAGTCATCTTCAAATGTCGTAATGGTGCTCATTGTGTAAAAAGGAATAAAAGCAGGAAACAAGAGTTCCAGGCGATTTTCGCCATGGAGTAACTCACCAAATTCCTTTTCTGTTATTCTGCTTGATACATCTACGGTGTTTGTAAATGTCCATGTTTGTATTTCTTTCATGATTTCATCTACTTCTATATCTCTTGTAGAACCATAATGCTCATCATCCTTATGAAACAGCACGGTAGACGGCTTAACTAAGTGAGAAGCTTCTTTTGTCTCACTGATTGAAGATACTTCATGAATATTATCTCTTTTGATAGTGTCGTAATTTGGTTGGTAACTCCATATACTCAAAGTCAGGATAATGCTGATTGCCACAAGCAGCGCTAACCCGATTGATTTTATTTTTTCATAGTTCATGACCAATCATCCTCTTGAGACAGTTCGTATGGAAGCGTAAAGAAAATCGTTGTTCCCTTGCCTTCAGCACTCGTTGCCCAAATGTGGCCTTCATGGGCAGTAATGATTTCTTTCGCAATTGCTAATCCGAGGCCAGTTCCGCCCATTTTACGGGAACGTGCCCGATCAACACGGTAAAAGCGCTCAAAAATCCTCTCAAGATTTTTCTTCGGTATCCCCATTCCCTGATCGCGGATGCTAATTTCAATCTGATCGCTTTTTTCTTCAACTTTAAAAGTAATCTGTCCGCCTTCAGGTGAATACTTTAATGCGTTAGAAATAATGTTATCAATTACCTGTGTTAATTTATCGGTATCAATTTCGACATAAATGGGATAGCGAGGCAATTTGCGTTTAAAGGTAACATCCTGCGACTTCGTCATCTCAAACCGGTCAATAATCCGGTTAAAGAACTCTGTGAAGTCCACGTCCTTTTTCGTTAGCTGATAATCGCGGCTGTCGAATTTCGATAGCTGCAACAGATCATTAACGAGACGAATCATCCGCTCTGTTTCAGTCTGGGTGACCTCAAGAAAATGAGGAGCAATATCCGCATCCTGCCATGCTCCATCCGCCAGAGCTTCTAAATAACTTCTCATCGTTGTAAGCGGTGTTCTTAATTCATGAGATACGTTGGCAACAAACTCACGGCGATCCATCTCAATTTTTTCCTGTTCGGTTATGTCATGAAGAACCGCAATCAAACCATTGACAAATCCGGTATCTTTTTGAATAACGGAAAAATTGGCACGCAAAACATACGGCTGGTCATCGTTGCTGTAATCTAAAATGACTGAATCTTGCTCGTTAAGTAAATCATCAAACGTATATTCCTTTTCAAGGCCGAGCAAATTAGTGATCGTCTGTGAAATAACTGTTTCACGTGAAACATTTAACAGCTTTGCAGCCGGCTCGTTAATTAAAATAACTCTTCCTTTTCGATCGGTAGCAATAACCCCATCAGTCATATAAGAAAGCACTGAAGACAGCTTTCTTCTTTCTCCTTCAGTCGTCGCCTGTGCTTCCTGTAGACGCTTCGTTAAATTATTAAATGTAATCGCCAGTTCACCAATTTCATCCTGTCCATATACTTTTACCTTGCGGGAAAAGTTCCCCTTTCCGAGTGCCACAGCCTGACGGCGCATGTCACTGATCGGACGGGTAATTGTCCGTGCCAGCAAAATTCCAAGAATAGCTGTTAATCCTAAGGCAAGAGCAGTAGCTGAAAATAAGATTTCATTAATGTCTTCCAACTGGCCAAACACGGTTTCCACTTTGCCAATTAAATAGACGGCTCCAATAACTTCTCGATTGGAAATGATCGGAGAGGTATAGACCCAAATCCGTTTATTCGATTGCTGGTCAATATACATTTTATCTTCTTCAGCGCCGAGAGAAAGCGTCCGCTTCACAGAAATGTCAGTAATTCTCTGGCCAATGATCCCCTGCCTATTGGAATCAGAAGTGCCGATAATACGGCTACGGTGGTCAATAACACGGACTTCTGATACGTCTGGTCCTGCAAAATCATCCAGTATTCTCCGGATATCCTGCTCAAGAGTCGGGGTTTCTTCTGTCCGTTCCTTCAGCATTTCTTCCCTTAAATTATATTCAAGAAGATTGACTCGTTCTTGAAGGGAGGTTTTAAAATTTGTAAGAAGCTTTTCTTCGAGTTCTCTTACAAAATACACTCCGATAATTTGCATAGCAAACAAAATAAGCAATACATAAATTAATACAAACTTCAGTTGTATCGACTGAAAAAAGCCAACTCGTTTCATGTACGTTACTCCTGTTCAGGATTGCGCAAGTAATAGCCTACTCCTCGCCTTGTCACAATCCATGAAGGATGACTTGGATTATCTTCAATTTTTTCACGGAGACGGCGAACGGTTACGTCGACTGTACGGACATCTCCATAGTAGTCGTAACCCCATACTGTTTGCAGCAAATGCTCTCTTGTCATTACTTGTCCAATATGCTTTGCTAAATAATGAAGCAATTCAAATTCCCGGTGCGTCAATTCAATCGTTTCACCGCGTTTAGAAACAACGTAAGCATCCGGATGGATCGTCAGGGTTCCCACTGAAATCTCATTCGTGTCTTCTTCTTCTTCCGATTGTGGTGGTGCCGCCTGGTGTCGACGCAAGTTAGCTTTCACACGGGCGATCAATTCCCTGGTGCTGAATGGCTTTGTTACATAGTCATCTGCACCTAGCTCAAGGCCAAGCACTTTGTCAATTTCCGAATCTTTCGCTGTCAGCATGACAATCGGCATCTCGTGTTTTTTTCGCACTTCCCGGCACACTTCCATGCCATCCCGTCCCGGAAGCATAATATCAAGCAATATTAAATCAGGCTGCAGTTCCTCCACCATTTCTACCGCTTGATCGCCATCATAAGCACAGTGGACATCATAGCCTTCTTTTTTAAGATTAAACTGCAGAATATCTGCAATCGGCCTCTCATCATCGACAACTAATATTTTCTTTTGCATGTTCTTCTCCTCACTTCTTCATTCTAAAAACATTCAATTTAAGAAAAGATGATTCTACTATTTTAACATATTTCCTATAGAAAGCTGTTTGTTCTATCCGTTTAAGAAAAAAATGGTAAATACTACTGCAAACAGGCCGTTGTGAAAACAAACGACCCGGTATCTTTACACTATTAAAATGGCTCCTCAATAACTTTATCATGAAAAGCTTTGGTTTTCATCTTTTTCAGGCAACTGGATTTTTTTTCTTTACAATAAAAAAAGCACCGCGAGAGTTATCATCGTCGCAATGCTTCTTTGATGGCTCAGGACGGAATCGAACCGCCGACACATGGATTTTCAGTCCATTGCTCTACCGACTGAGCTACTGAGCCATAATAAAATATTTCACATACTCCTATTCATTTGTCCATCCATCCGCTTTCAACAAGTAAAAGCAAGCGGCAAACTCAAGGGTTTGCTAAAGCATCGCTTCGGAGTTTACTCCATCGTGCTTTACGATTGAGCCCTAATAAAAAATGATGCGGCCAACATTGAAGTCGATTCAGGAAGTTTTGGCCGTCATCTGGGAAAATAGGATTCATTAAATTAAACGGTTATTAAAATGGCGGTCCGGACGGGACTCGAACCCGCGACCTCCTGCGTGACAGGCAGGCATTCTAACCAACTGAACTACCGGACCACTTTAAAGAATAATGGGTTGTCTAGCTACAGGCGCTAGTGGCGTACATTCATTCACTCTTTCTTGAGAGAGTTCTCATCGAAAGCTCTAATGCATTAACGCACTGAACGAGCGCCTTTCGCTTTTCTCCAAATGACCCCTACGGGATTCGAACCCGTGTTACCGCCGTGAAAGGGCGGTGTCTTAACCGCTTGACCAAGGGGCCACTTTACATAAAAATGGTGAGCCATGAAGGACTCGAACCTTCGACCCTCTGATTAAAAGTCAGATGCTCTACCAACTGAGCTAATGGCTCGCAGTTATGCTTGTTCTTAACAACGTTGTTAATATTATCACATAGTTAAATAGCTGACAACAGGTTTTTGAAAAAAATTGTCGAAAAAAATAAAGTGATTTGAAAACAATTAAAAAACCTAATAAACAATCATTTAAATGAGCAAGAGAAGCCTAAGACCTGTTTTTTTGTTAAAATAAGTAAAAAAATCCCTTCAATTATCTTGCAAAAAAATCCGTTTTCTCTCTTGAGAAAACGGATTTTTTGTACGCTTACTTTCTTTATCTAAAGAAGTATATGTCGAAAATAAGCGATTTTAAGGTTTTTAAATTCAGAAATGGACAGCTATTTTCTTCTTATGCCCATACACTGCGAATAACATTTGTCTGGTTGCGATCCGGACCTACTGAGAATGTAGACAATGGAATACCGGTAAGCTGAGATACACGCTCTAAATAATGGCGTGCATTGTCAGGAAGTTCACTCAACGCTCTGCAGCCAGTAATATCTTCCGTCCAGCCTGGAAGCTCCTCATAGATTGGTGTGCATTTAGATAAAATGTTCAAGTTTGCTGGATACTCTTCAATCACTTTATCTTCGTAACGGTAAGCAACACAGATTTTTAATGTTTCAATACCTGTTAATACATCAATGGAATTAAGAGAAAGATCTGTCAAACCACTGACGCGGCGGGCATGACGCACAACTACGCTGTCAAACCAGCCAACACGGCGTGGACGGCCTGTCGTTGTTCCATATTCGCGGCCTACTTCACGGATCTGATGACCAATTTCATCATGAAGCTCCGTTGGAAATGGGCCATCTCCTACACGGCTTGTGTAAGCTTTCGCTACTCCTACCACATGATTAATTTTGGTTGGGCCGACACCGGAACCAATAGTTACACCGCCCGCAACTGGGTTAGAAGAGGTAACAAATGGATATGTACCTTGGTCAATGTCCAGCATAACGCCTTGAGCGCCTTCAAATAATACACGGCGTCCGTCATCTAAAGCATCGTTTAAGACAACTGATGTATCGCATACATATTGTTTGATTTGCTGGCCGTATTCATAATATTCATCAAGAATATCTGCCATTTTGAACCCTTCCGTTTCATAGAAACGCTCAAGCAAGCGATTTTTCTCTTCTAAGTTGCGAGTTAATTTTTCCTCAAACGCCTGGCGGTCTAATAGATCCGCTATACGGATGCCTACCCGAGCCGCTTTGTCCATATAAGCAGGGCCAATGCCTTTTTTAGTCGTGCCGATTTTGTTATCACCTTTGCGTGCTTCTTCCACTTCATCAATTTTTAAGTGGTAAGGAAGGATCACATGTGCACGGTTGCTGATACGCAAATTATCTGTAGAGACATTATGGTCATGCAAGTACTTTAATTCCTGAATTAATGCTTTCGGATCAACGACCATACCATTGCCGATTACACAAATTTTATCGCTATAGAAGATACCAGATGGAATCAAATGAAGCTTATACGTAACATTATTGAATTTAATTGTATGTCCTGCATTGTTACCGCCTTGGTAACGAGCTACTACTTCTGCATTTTCTGAAAGGAAATCAGTAATCTTTCCTTTTCCTTCATCGCCCCACTGTGTTCCAACAACTACTACTGACGACATAATAAGCACCTCCGAAGGGTCCATTAGTTTGTTAATTTTTTATACCAGATTTATTTTAACAGGTTAAAACTAAAGAAGTCAATCGAAGAACACGAACGTTTTCTTAGACAAAAATCAATTTGTTCGTAAAAAAGAGAACCGGCAGTCGGTGCTGCCAGTTCCTCCTTTCGTTACCCTGTTTCATCAAAACGCCGTTCCAGGTTGACGAACTTGTTATACTCTTTAACAAAAGCGAGCTGAACAGTGCCAACTGGGCCATTCCGCTGCTTTGCTATAATGATTTCGATAATATTTTTGTTTTCCGATTCTTTATCATAATAATCATCTCGATACAAGAAAGCAACAATATCTGCATCTTGCTCAATAGATCCCGATTCACGGATATCAGACATCATCGGACGCTTATCCTGACGCTGCTCCACGCCACGAGAAAGCTGGGAAAGAGCAATGACCGGAACTTCTAGTTCACGGGCAAGCGCCTTGAGGGAGCGCGAGATCTCTGAGACCTCCTGCTGGCGGTTCTCACCTGAACGACCGCTGCCCTGAATAAGCTGCAAGTAATCTATTAAAATCATACCCAGGCCATGCTCCTGCTTTAAACGACGGCATTTTGAACGGATTTCTCCAATGCGCACGCCCGGTGTATCATCAATATAAATTCCTGAATTCGACAAACTTCCCATCGCCATTGTCAGCTTGCGCCAATCTTCATCTGTCAAGGAACCTGTACGCAAGTTTTGAGCGTTAATGTTGCCTTCTGCACAGAGCATCCGCATAACAAGCTGCTCCGCTCCCATCTCCAAACTGAAAATCGCCACGTTTTCATCTGTCTTTGTAGCAACGTTTTGGGCAATATTTAACGCAAACGCCGTTTTACCGACGGAAGGACGCGCTGCTACAATAATCAGGTCATTGCGCTGAAAACCGGCAGTCATGTGATCAAGTTCAGCAAATCCAGTCGGGATTCCAGTCACATCCCCCTTCCGGTTATGAAGCATTTCAATATTATCATACGTACGCACGAGTACATCTTTTATATTATGAAAAGCGCTTGTATTTTTTCGCTGAGCCACTTCCATGATGCTTTTTTCTGCTTCATTTAATAAAGCATCTACTTCATCTTCACGGTTATAGCCTTCTTGAGCAATTGTTGTGGCCGTACGAATCAACCGTCGTAAAAGCGACTTTTCTTCGACGATGCGGGCATAATATTCAATATTGGCTGCCGTTGGCACCGATTCAGCCAGCTCCGTTAAATAGGTTACACCGCCAACATCTTCCAAGTCTTTGGCTGCAGCCAGCTCTTCTGTCACGGTAACAACGTCGACTGCTTTTCCATGATCATTAAGCTTGAGCATCGTATTATATATTTTTTGGTGAGCAGTCCGGTAGTAGTCTTCTGGAATGAGAATCTCAGAAGCTACTGTTAAAGCTGCAGGCTCCAAAAAAATAGCACCAAGTACCGCTTGCTCCGCTTCAATGCTTTGCGGCGGGATCCGGTCGGTTAACAACTCACTCATCACTTAAACCTCCTTGCAGGAAGCGTTGTTTCTTTCTTCGCTAACTGTCTATTTGTCAAAAAAAGTGACCAGAAAGATCCGATCACATGTTTTCAACCTTATTATTTTAGCATGAAATGATTTATTTTTCTTCAGTAACATGAACTTTTAATGTGGCAGATACTTCATTATGAAGTTTAACCGGCACATTTGTATAGCCAAGCGCCCGAATTCCTTCAGGTAGATCCATTTTACGCTTATCAATTTTTATATTGTGTGTCTTTTTCAGTTCTTCTGCAATTTGCTTTGTTGTAACAGAACCGAACAGCCGGCCGCCTTCGCCAGACTTTGCTTTAATTTCTACTGTTAATTCTTCCATTACCGCTTTTAATTTCTTCGCTTCTTCCAACTCTTGCTGAGCAATCTCCACTTCTTTTTTCTTCTGGGCTTCCAGCGTCTTTTTGTTCCCTGCCGTCGCTTCCACTGCCAATCCGTTTTTAATTAAAAAATTATGGGCATATCCATCCGCCACATTTTTTACTTCGCCCTTTTTTCCTTTTCCTTTTACGTCTTGTAAGAAGATTACTTTCATTCTTCGTTGCCTCCTTCATATAAATCAGTTATAACCTGCTGAAGCATTTCTTCCGCTTCTTCAACAGTCACATCTTTTAATTGAGTGGCCGCATTCGATAAATGGCCGCCACCTCGTAACTGTTCCATAATTACCTGCACATTTACTTCTCCAAGTGAACGAGCACTGATTCCTACTGTATCCGGCTCTCTCCTGGCGACAACAAACGAAGCTTGCACTCCATCCATCGCAAGCAATGTATCGGCTGCCTGAGCAATTAAAACAGAGTCGTATACTTGAGCTTGATCTCCTTTGGCAATCGCGATGCCATCCTTATAGAAATAGACGGTCTCAATAATTTGTGAACGTTGAATATACGTATCAATATCTTCCTTCAGGAACTTTTGGACAAGCACTGTGTCCGCACCTCGGGCGCGCAAATAAGACGCAGCATCAAAAGTTCTTGAACCGGTGCGCAACGAAAAGCTTTTCGTATCTACAATAATACCGGCTAATAGTGCAGTTGCTTCGAGCATCGAGAGCTTGCTGACCTTCGGCTGATACTCAAGCAATTCCGTAATAAGCTCTGCAGTGGAAGATGCGTACGGCTCCATGTAAACGAGCAGCGGATTCTTCACAAACTCTTCTCCACGGCGGTGATGGTCAATAACGACTACTTTGTCCACTTTTTGAAGCAGCTTCTCCTCAATGACCATGGATGGTTTATGAGTATCGACTACGACAAGGAGAGTATTTTCCGTCGCTAGATCGAATGCTTCTTCTGGAGCAATAATGCGCGAGTAAAGATCCGGGTTCTTTTTTGTTTCTGCCATTAACCGCTTGACAGCCGTGTCCATCTCAGAAAAATCAAGGACAATATATCCTTCGCGATCGTTCATTTCTGCTACACGCCGAATTCCCATGGAAGCGCCCAGCGCATCCATGTCTGGATATTTATGGCCCATGACAATCACTTTGTCGCTCTCCATTACGAGCTCACGCAGAGCATGAGAAATGACTCGTGCTCTGACACGTGTTCTTTTTTCCATTGGATTGGTCTTGCCCCCATAGAACTTTACCTTGCCATTGAGTTGCTTCAAAGCAGCCTGATCTCCACCGCGACCAAGAGCAAGATCCAGACTAGATTGAGCAAGGGTTCCCAGTTCAGGCAGAGACAGCTCTCCGTGACCGACACCAATGCTTAACGTCAATGACGCAGCCTGCTTCGCTGTGCGTTCTCTTACTTCATCTAAAATCGAAAACTTTGTTTCTTCGAGCTTCCGCAGTATTTTTTCATTGAGTACAGCAAAAAAGCGCTCTGAAGAAATCCGTTTTAAGAAAATCCCGTGCTCTAAGGCCCAATCATTTAAAATAGAGGTTACCATACTATTTAAGCTGCTTCTTGTCTGATCATCCATTCCCTGTGTTAAATCGTCATAGTTATCTAAATAAATAATTGATAAAACGGTTTGCTCCTCCAAAAACCTTCTTGCGGTTTCCTCTTGCTCAGTTACATCGAACAAGTAGAGAAGCTTTTCTTTCGGCTTGATGATCACGTCAAACTTCCGATCGTGCAGCTCTATCACATCGCCCTTTTCGTTTTTAATAATGGTAATGAGAGAATCGGCAAGCTCATGCAACGATTTCCCTACCAATGCTTCTTCCTTAAAGTAAGAAGAGAAAAAGGTGTTAGCCCACTCTATGTAGTAATCATCATTATACAGAAGGATTCCAATCGGCATCTCCATGAGTGCCTCTTCCCCTACACGCTTTAATCGGTAAGAGAGAGTCGTAACATGGCGCTCAACCTCTCCGTGTATACTATCCTCCGCTTTGATCAGCAGAAAAAGCAGCCCCCCGCTTATAATAAACCCCGCGAGTGCTACCGGCCAATTATAAGTAGCAAGTACGGCAAAAACAATAATTAAAACTGCCAGTAAACCATATAACGGAAATTGTATTTTCCGCCTGCTATAATAAGAAAGCATCATTTCAGCTCCTAGAAATAAAAGTAGCCTAAACAAATTATCTTTTCCGTTGAAGGCGTTGCCGCAAGTCGAATCCTAAGTCAATTATACCTAATAATCTCACAATATAAAGGAGCGGAAGGAAGAGAATTGAAAAAACTGTTAGCAAAATTGGAAGAATCTTCGGCCATTTTTTCAAATGAGCTATAAAGTAAAGAAATGATAATCCTTGAAGCAGCAAACAAAATTGCAGCATAAACATAATATTTATGTAGGAAAAGTACCACATGCTTCCCTTCTCTGGTACTGCAACCAAGCTCATCACCAACAAGATAATATAGTACCATAAAATACTTTTCGGCACGTGCCATTCTCTGAAAGGCTTAAACTTCGGCACATCCACACCCATTTTCTTGGCAATTGGAAAGTTAATAGCCATGAGAATTAATATGGAACCTAGCGAGAAAAGCACAAGCAAACTCGGCATCAGTGCGGTCAAGTAATCAAATACTTCTTGGGCCTGCTCGATTGCCGCTTCCGGGAGAGGATTTCCCATGCTTTCCATTAACTTGGCAGAATCCTCATAGGATTGTTTGAATGACGCGCTTATATCAACCGCTTGATCTCCTGCCACACCCATAATCGTTACATATAAAACAACTATATTCAGCAAAAAAATTAAACTTCCTGCCATAAATATAGAAAATTTGTCCCGATTTTTTTGAATCATATTTCCCATAATTGTTCCTGTCATAATAAACAACAATGCAAATGGCACTGCTGGCAGACCGCCGAGTAGCAAAGAAATAATCAAACAGATGGCGGCAAAGCTTATAGCCGTTCGTGCTGGATACTTAGCACTGTACGCTAAAAAAGGAAGAAGAAGAAAAAGACTGGCTATCATCCCCAAACCTGGAATATACAGCGTTAGTGTGAATAAAACGGCAAAAATAATGGCCCTTTTTACTCCTTCGGTTATCATTTTTTTATTGTCCACTCAAACACCTCATTAACAATCTCTTTGCTGTCATCGAGTAACTTTCCTCTATTATTACATGATTGACATCCTTATTATTTTATCCTGCTTTGGTCATTCATTCAACTGTTCGGACCTGCACAAAAGACTGCCGCAATCTTTTCCGGCAGTCTTTTTCGCACCTATCAACTTTTATAAGTTAAAGTGATGAATAGATTCTAGCAGTTCCCGATTCAATTCATTCAGCTTCTCGGCTGCTGTTGTAACGGATTGTACGGTCTGCACCTGGTTATCCGTATGATTCCTAACCTCCTCACAAGCTGCGACAGCATATGAGGAAAGTTCAGCCATATCGCCAACTAAAGACAACAGTTCATCCTTTTTTCCTGTAACTTGCTGAATATCTTGATGAACATCCGAAACAGCTTCCTTCATTTTATCCATAAGGGCAGAGTTTTCCTGAAAAATAGCATTTGCTTGTTTAACTGCTTTTGTTTGTTTGGAAAAGTTTTCCTTTGTTTGGTATATTTGCGCAATAGCCTGTTCGGAGCCCTCGTGAATATTGACAATCATTCCTTTAATTTCTTGTGCTGCATAATTAGATTGTTCAGCAAGCTTGCGAACTTCTTGAGCGACGACAGAAAAACCCTTTCCATGCTCACCAGCTCTCGCTGCTTCAATGCTGGCGTTGAGTGCAAGCAAATTTGTTTGAGAAGATATATCAGTGATGGCTTGAACAATGTTTCCAATTTCCTCGATTTTACAACCAAGCTCTGTTATTACCTCTTCTGTTGTATCAATAAACCTTTCAGATATATGATTTGATTCTTGTAAATATTGAATTTGATCAAAACCGGCCCGGTTCGCCCGCCCGGCATCTTCAGCAAAAGCTGCCATGATCTCTGCTTTTGCTGAAACAGCATTAATAATTTCTCCAAATTCCCCTGACTGTTCCTTTGCCTTTCTTGCTTCCTCTGCTGAACGCACAGCCCCTGCCGCAATTTCATTAATAGCTGCAAATGTTTGCTCACTGGCCCGACTGGAGTCTTTAGCTGTTAATGTTAATTCATTCATGGATTCTCTTACATTATGAGCTGACTGTGAAACTACTACGATAATATGGCTCATGCTGTCGATCATGTTGTTAAAGCTATAACCAAGTTGTGCAACTTCATCCCGGCCTTTTACTTTTACTTTCGTATGTAAGTTTCCTTTAGCTACCTCACCAACAGACTGATTCAGCTTCTCAATTGGTTTGGTGATTTTGGAAGATAAATAGTAAATAAAAATGATAATAACGAGCAATATAGAAAGAGCAGTAACAATTAATATATCTCGGATCCCCTTCGAAACGCTCAATAATTCGCTTTCCTGGTAGACAGCGCCTGCCTTCCAATGTGTGCGGTCAATCGTCTCATAAACAAATAATTCTTTTCCCTTTTCATCCCCCACAATACCGCTTTCCTTCCCGCTGTCAGCCACTTGCTTAAACAAAGGGAAGTTTGTTAAGTTCTTGCCTTTTTCTTTTGGATGCACAATGGCACCCCCGTTTTTTGCCATAATAATCGGGTAACCCTCATAGCCAATTTTTAAATCATTAATATGGTTAGTTAAGCTTGTCAAATTAATGTCTGCGCCAATGACTCCCAGCCATTGATCTCCCCTATACACTGCTTTAGAAACAGTAATTACATACGCACCGGATTTATTTTGATAAGGATCACTCCAAGCGGTCAACTTCGGCTTTTGTTTAGCAGCTTTAAACCATTCTTCTACAGTAGGATCGTAATTTGCCGGCAAACTAACTGCTGGAGCCATTTTAAATTGCTTGTCAGGGGATACATAATAAACAGTGAGTACATCCTTATATAAATAAGTATATTCATTTAAAATTTCTTGCAGCCCTCTCTCTGCTGCCTGCTTCTCTTTTATTGCAGCAGAATCTGTTATGCTTTCTCCGTAAGCTGTTACTTGTTCGCTTGCTGAAAGCAGCTGAATGCTTTCCTCGTACTTTCTTAAGAATTGCTGAATAGAATGCTCCAGTTCCTTCACAATGCCTTTCGTCTGCTGCATTACATCCCCTTTAGTCTTTTCTTCTGCTTGCCATCCAATAAAAAAGATCAGGAAAGAAAAAGAAAAAATTATTAAAATAGAAATAGGTACAATGAACTTCAATCGAATGGATTTCAGTTTCAGCCCCACCTTCCCTCGCATTATTCTTCGATTATAGTCTTTTGTACCCAAGGTAATATTAACTGGTTGTAAAACTATTATTAATTTTATAAAGGGAGGGTTCATTAATAGAAAGTAGTTTTAAATAAAAAAGACCCGCCCTAAAAAGGCGAGTCGCAAAATGTATAGAGTACCTACTTTAAAGACAGTCAAGAAGCACTCTTTTAGCTGTGCAGCTTAAAGCGATTAACCGTCTTTTTTAATTCGATGCTTAATTCCATCAACTGCTCAGAAGACATAGCCACCGACTGAATGGCATGCAGTTGCTCGTCAGCTGAAGCGCTGATTTCTTCACTTGCAGCTGCTGATTGTTCCGAGGAAGCAGCAATTTGCTCCATCACTTCCAACACTTCATTCTTCGTACTGGCTACTCCAGATATCTCCTCATTAATAGCCGAAATAGAGACTTCCATTTTCTCTACCAGCGAAGACAACTTCTTGAAAATAACCTCTGTCTCTTCCACTGCCGCTGTCTGGCTGTCAAAATTCGTCCGTGTTTTCGCCATCTGCTCGACTACTTGCCCTGATCCTTCCTGAATATCGCTAATCGTTTCCTTCACCTGATCAGTTGCCCGCGCAGACTGCTCAGCGAGCTTCCGGACTTCTTCAGCGACGACAGCAAAGCCTTTGCCGTGTTCTCCTGCCCGCGCTGCTTCAATCGAAGCATTCAAAGCCAACAGGTTCGTTTGTGAAGAAATATCGGTAATCGTCTGCATAATCAATTCAATTGATTTCACTTTTGCCTCTAAAGCAAGAATGACTTTCTCCATTTTATCAATATACATTTTTGTTTCTGTACTGGAGGAGCTAAGCGTCTCCACTTGTCCCAGTCCTGCCTTTTGTACATTTTCTGTCTGGCGGGCTGCTTCCCGGACTTCACCAGCCTGATTGGCAATTTGATTAATTTGCTCACCAAGATGACGAGAACGTTCGGTTGCCTCGCTGGACTCTTCTGACGATTTAGCCGCTCCTTTGGCGATCTCGTTAATGGCGACAGCAATTTGTTCGCTCGAAGCATTTGTCTCTTCTGAAACAGCACTTAAGTTCTCTGCCGCTTTTGTGACATTGTCAGCTGAATGGTTAACAATCGAAATAATTTCCCTCATACTAGTGACCATTTCATTAAATGTCTTCGCCAGTTCGCCAACTTCATCTTTAGTTGTAACAGGCACCTGTACGCTTAAATCTCCTCTAGCCACTTCTTTAGCTAATTTTCCAAGAGAGTGAATCGGTTTGATTATTTGATTGAGTATATAAAGAATGGCACCAATCATGACAAGCAGCAGAATGACGCCGGTAACTGCCAGGTATTTTCCGATTGATTTGGATAAACCAAGCAATGAATCGTACTTGTAGGCAGCTCCAATCTTCCAACCTACTTCTTTTACGGTATCATATACAAGAATGCGTTCTTGCTTGTCCTTCTTGTATCCCACAGTTCCCTTCTCTTGATTGTTGTCAAGAATAGATTGAACATAGTCGTATTTAGTCAAATCTTTTCCTTCCTCGGTCGGATGGACAATACCAAGCCCTTGCTTGGAAATAATGGTTGGCTCGCCGTTGTAGCCAATATGCATTTGATCCATTTGACTTGTCATGACGCCTAAGCTGATGTCAGCTCCAATGACACCAATTTTTTTGTTTTGCATTGTTACCAACTGAGATACAGTCACTACATATTCTCCAGTGGTCGCATCTATATACGGTTCACTCCATATAGCTTTCCCCTCTGACTCCATCGCTAACTTGTACCAATCTCTTGTTGTTGGATCAAAATTGTCTGGAACTTCAGCAGGATAAATATCTACTGTCCTTTTTGGTGTAGCAAAGTAGATATTCAATACATCTTTATAGGAGGTTAAATAGCGCTTGAGCGAGTTCATGACAGCTTCCTGATTCTTTATGTCCTCCTTGCCGCCCGCCAGGTTTACTCCCCGTTGGACAACCACTGGATCTTTAGCAATTAATTCAATACTTTTTCTATGCTGATCTAAAAATAAAGAAACTGAATCGCTCATTTGCTTTACAATTCCTTTTGTTTGCCCAATGACTTCTTCTTTCGTTTGCTTTTCAATTTGATGACCAATAAAAACAATAATAAAAGCAAAAGATAAAATGAGCAGTAAAGTAAGAGGTATCATTAATTTAGCCTTAATTGACCTCAAATCTATCACCCTCCTGTACATAATTGATAATGGGAGCACGGATGCGCGCCTTAGCACCGTACAATTTCCTCCTTTTTCATCGGTCGTTTTATAAAAATATAGATACTTTTATAAAATATTTATATTTTCAAATAATTGATCATAAAAAAAGACCCGCCGGTTAAGGCGAGTCTTTCGTTAAATTATTCTCCAGCTACGAATGGAAGAAGAGCTACCTGACGAGCACGTTTAATTGCAATAGTTAAACGGCGTTGGTATTTAGCGCTTGTTCCAGTTACGCGGCGTGGAAGGATTTTTCCACGTTCAGAGATAAACTTTTTCAAAAGTTCTACATCTTTATAGTCGATATGCGTAATGCCGTTAGCTGTAAAGTAACATACTTTCCGGCGCTTACGTCCGCCTCTGCGTCCTGCCATGTCGATTCCCTCCTCTTTTAGTAATGATTAGAATGGCAAGTCATCATCTGAAATATCGATCGGCTGACCGTCATTTGCAAATGGGTCTTCATCCATTCTTGTATAACCTGAATTGTTGTTACTGTTATTATTATTATTGCGTTGATTCTGTTGTCCAAACGGAAAGTCCTGGTTTCTTTGTCCGCCGCCGTATGCGTTATTTTCATTGCCACGCTCGCTTGAAGCAGCACTGCGTGGTTCTAAAAATTGTACGCTTTCAGCTAAGACCTCGGTTACGTACACACGCTTTCCATCTTGTCCTTCATAATTACGTGTTTGAATACGGCCATCTACGCCAGCTAAGCTTCCTTTTTTCAGAAAGTTTGCTACGTTTTCTGCTGCCCGGCGCCAAACGACACAATTGATGAAGTCCGTTTCACGCTCGCCCTGCTGATTAGTGAACGTACGATTCACGGCAAGTGTAAAGGTAGCAACAGCTGCTCCGTTCGGTGTGTAACGAAGTTCCGGATCTTTAGTTAAACGGCCTACTAAAACGACTCGGTTCATCATCAGAATCAACCCCCTTTAGTTCAAAATGTCCTTAAGCAGAACATTTTGAAAGATTGTTTATTTAAACGATTTATTTGTCATCTTCGCGTACTACGATATGGCGGATGATGTCGTCGCTGATTTTTGCTAAACGGTCAAATTCTTGAACCGCTGCAGCATCGGCGTTAGCATGTACTAATTGATAGAAGCCTTCACGAAAATCGTTGATTTCGTATGCTAAACGACGTTTACCCCAATCTTTAGAATCGATGATTTCCGCACCGTTAGAAGTTAAAATTCCGTCAAAGCGCTCAACAACCGCTTTTTTCGTATCTTCATCAACGTTTGGGCGGATAATGTACATAAATTCGTACTTTCTCATCTTTCTTTCACCTCCTCATGGTCTATGCGGCTCTTTTTCTTTGAAAAGAGCAAGGAGTAACTGTTTCATTACTCACAAGATAGAATTATATCATGATTGTCTCTTAAATGCAATACGATCAGCTGGACAGTTGTTGATCCAATTTTTTAAAATAAAAGCTGATCAGAAAAGAAATAACAGCGGCTGCCAATGTGACGAAAGGAGAAAGAGGGGCAGATAATGACACCCCAAACCACTCTACAGAACTAAGGAAGGCCAGGCTGACTACAAGCAGAGTGACACAGACACCAATTAATCCGGCTATCATAACTGGGCGCTTTGCGTAAACGGTCCATTTTACCCCTCTTACAATAAACATGACTATCGCAGCTATTCCTATAAAACTTATCATAACAGGGAGCAGTGTCATCGTTTTCGTTTGAATATTCATCGTCCTCAACAAAATGTTCATTATTCCATCTGTTATTAATAGCCAGGCCGCCCCTAAAAAAGATATATACAAGTAAAAACTGATTCTTTCTTTCCATCCTGGCTTTGGCAATCCGGTAATTAAACGTTCGCAATAATCTTTAGGGTGCTTGCCGAATACGTCTTCTGCTGTTTTCCCTTGTGTTTGTGCTTCAATCAAATGCTCTAGAAGCTCCAAAAGCAATTCTTCTCCCGCTTTTTCAGCAATCCTGCTCGTGCGGATATATACTAACATATCTGAATAGTATTTCTCATTTTCCTCTGATAGACATCGTCTTCTTTCATTGTTTACATTCACCATTTCCTTGGCATTCATTTTCTTTTTCCCCTCCATCTAAAAGCTGTTCAACCGGTTTTTTTATGGCTTCCCATTCTTTTTGAATCGTTTTTAAGTTCTCTTTGCCTAAAGCAGTTAAATAATAATATTTTCTGTTGGGCCCTTGGGAAGATTTTCGCATTTCTCCTGTGATCAACCCTTCTTTTTGAAGTCTCAGCAAAATAGGATAAATAGATCCTTCACTTACCATGGATAGTCCTTGATCTTGCAGTAAGGCAAAAAGCTCATAACCATATGTTGGCTGACGGTCAATTAATGCTAAAATACAGCCCTCCAACACCCCTTTTAACAGCTGACTTTTTGTGGACAACGTTCTCTTCCTTTCAAGTAGGTTGCATAACAAGTTACTGGAACAAAAATTACTACCTTGTTTAGCAAAGTAGCTCTCTTTTATTTTACTTTCTTTTCCTTCTCTGTCAACTATACGAAAAAGAATTATATTATGAGAAATTAAAAGCCGCATTATCCTAAAAAATAAGGGTAATGCGGCTTTCCTCTATGGATTCTATTTATTTCATGCTTTTTTCGTCTTATACATTAAATCTAAAATGAACAACGTCTCCATCCTGCATAATGTATTCCTTGCCCTCCAGACGAACCTTTCCAGCTTCTTTAGCAGCTGTCATAGACCCGGCTGTCATCAGATCCTCATAGGAAACCGTTTCAGCCCGGATGAATCCACGTTCGAAATCGGAATGGATAATGCCTGCACATTGCGGGGCTTTCATTCCTTTACGGAATGTCCATGCGCGCACTTCCTGAACGCCAGCTGTAAAGTACGTAGCCAGTCCAAGTAAGGAGTAGGCAGCGCGGATCAATTGATCTAAACCAGACTCTTCAATCCCAAGTTCTTGCAGGAACATCGCTTTTTCCTCCTCATCAAGCTCAGCGATTTCCTCTTCGATTTTTGCACAGACAACAATGACTTCTGCATTATCTTCTGCAGCAAATTCCCGAACCCGTTGAACGTATTCATTATCTGATGGATCAACGATATCTTCTTCACCAACGTTTGCTACATATAACATTGGCTTAGCTGTCAATAAATGAAGCTGCTTGGCGATGCGGCTCTGTTCTTCAGAAAGTTCTACTGTGCGAGCCGGTTTATTGGCTTCTAACGCTTCCTTTAATTTGACTAGAACATCGTTTTCCGCAACGGCTTCTTTGTCTTTTTGCTTGGCTAATTTGGCCACGCGCACAAGACGTTTATCAACCGTTTCCAAATCGGCTAAAATTAATTCCAGGTTAATGACTTCAATGTCATCAATCGGATCAACTTTTCCGGATACGTGTGTAATATTATCATCAGCAAAACAGCGAACTACCTGGCAAATGGCATCTACTTCACGAATATGAGCGAGGAACTTATTGCCAAGCCCTTCTCCCTTGCTCGCACCTTTAACGATGCCGGCAATGTCTGTAAATTCAAAAGCAGTAGGAACCGTTTTCTTCGGTTCTACCATTTCAGTTAACTTATTTAAACGCTCATCAGGCACTTCTACAATGCCTACATTCGGATCAATGGTACAAAAAGGGTAGTTAGCAGATTCTGCGCCTGCTTTTGTAATTGCATTAAATAACGTTGATTTTCCCACATTCGGCAAACCAACAATTCCAGCTGTTAAAGCCATTTCGGTCACTCCTCTATCGTAAACTCTTCTATTGCTTTCGCTCTAAACCTTTCACAATTATAAGTTTAGTCAAAGAAAAAGGCAATTGCCGCTTTTCCCATGGTTCTCCTTAATTTTTGCTACACTGTTAAAAATTGCATAACTAGGAGTGGATTCTATGCAGCGCATTGATCACTTACTTCGCGAGCACAAATTGTCTCATAAAAAATCGGCTATTATGACATCTCTGCGAAATTCCATTGGTATTGAGAAAAAAGCAATAAAAGAAGAAGAGATTCCAATTGGCACTTCAAAATTAGGCGGCCTGCCGGATATGCCGGATGGAATGGAATTTCCCTCGTATGAAAACGGATATCTCTGGTTCATCGGGCAATTTAATTTAAAAGAAGCAAAACCGTATGATAAGGATAACTTGCTTCCTGAGAAGGGAATTTTATATTTATTTTATGATGCTCATGAACAGCCTTGGGGCTTTGAAGAGGATGAAGGATGCTATAAAGTTCTTTATTTTGATGGAGATGTCTGTGAATTAAAAAGAAGAGCATTTCCCGGGGAAAGTGAAGGTGACTATTCTTTAGACGCCTATAAAATAGCATTCAAGAATATATATACCGTTTCCGAGTACCCTGAAAATCTGCCATTTGAAGATGAAAACGAAGAAGATCGCTTTTGGAATTTTCGCCAGGAATTAATGCAGCCGGAAGATGAAAACGGCTCTATTGTCCCAGCTCATTACATGTTAGGAGAACCATTCAACGTTCAAAATGATGTATTTGAGGAGCTATATGATAGCAGCAAACACCCTGTATTATTGTTCCAAATAGATTCGGATGAGCAGGACTTAGGTGTTATGTGGGGTGATTCAGGACTCTTATACTTTTGCATAGAAAAAGAAGAATTACTCGCTAAACAATTTGATAAAGTTACTTTTACTCTGCAATGTTTTTAATCCATTGCAAGTTTTCTGCTAAAAAACAGCAGCGTTATGCTTCGCTGCTGTTTTCAACTGGATGAATCACTTTCTTCATTTTTTTAACAAATTCTCTTCTCGGTAAAATAACGCTATGCCCGCATCCTTCACATTTTATTCGGATGTCCATACCGAGCCTAATTATTTTCCAGCGATTTGTCCCGCATGGGTGTGGTTTTTTCATTTCGACGACATCATTCAATTCAAATGTTTTTTCCATACGCTCACCCCCTGCTTATGTTTTCATTCTTTTTATGCGCCACTGCTTCTTCTTGCTCTGTACGAGAATACATAACAAGCCGTGGGAATGGTATTTCAATTCCATTTTCATCCAAACACAATTTCACTTCTTTACGAATCATCCGGGCGATGTACCAGTGATTCATCGGCGTAGTTTCAGCAGCTATTCTTAAGATAACATCTGAGGCCGCCAAATTCTGTACACCGAGCAAGGTGGGCGGTGCTACAATTTCTTCGTACTTATCCTGCAGCGTCCCCAATAACGCTTCAATGGCTTTTTCTGCTTCTTCAATATTTTCTTCATAAGCGATACTCACATCTACCACAGCCATACTGTTATGAATAGAAAAGTTGGTGACTTCCGTAATGGAACCATTCGGCAAAATATGAAGTTCTCCTGTCCATTGTTTAATTTTTGTTGTTCTGAGACCAATTTCTTCGACAGTCCCCTCAAAATTACCGATACGAACAAAGTCTCCTACTGAAAACTGGTCCTCAAAAATGATAAAGAAACCGCTAATTACGTCACGCACAAGGTTCTGGGCGCCGAAACCAACCGCAAGGCCGAGAACCCCGGCTCCGGCAATTAGCCCTTTCACATTGAAAGTTAAAATCGAGAGAATATTAAGGAGTGCAACGAAATATACAACATAGGAAACTATATTTTCCATTAATTTTAACAAAGTGGTTTCTCGCCGTTCTGAATATCTAAGAGGGGCTTTTGCACGCAAATGGAAAAAGTTGCGGATGGCTGTTTTAGCTACCTTTACAAGAATAGCTGCCACAATCATCGTCAGGATGATTTTTATTGCTCCTCCTCCAACAGCAAGCCACGTCTCTTCATTTGTTAATTTATCCCACGTTTTATCAAGCGTACGCTGAAATGTAGACATGAAATTCCTCCTTTACGGTCTTTGCTTGAAGGACAATCTTCATTTTAACAAGAATAGCAAAGAATTTGTAGCCAGGCACATTGAATAGAAACTTTTTCTTTTTCCCGGGAGCATGTATAGAATCGCTCAAAAATCCGTATACTTTTACTATTATCCAGCAGGAGGTAGCTTATGAATCTTAAAAATTTGTTTGATCGAAAGCCTGATTCATATAGTGTTTATTATGAAGAGCAGCAGGCGGCTTCCACATTTGCTGACTACTTGCTGACGCTGCTGCCGCCTCCGGGAAGCTGTCCGGTTGTCTTTACTTTTATTGGTACCGATCGCTCTACCGGGGACGCTCTTGGCCCGCTTGTCGGCACATTGCTTCAGGAAAAGAAAGTACCAGCCTTTCATATGTATGGCACACTTGAAGATCCCGTTCATGCAGTAAATCTTGTAGAGAAACTTGCCCTCATAAAGAAAGAACACGAGCGCCCTTTTATTATAGGAGCAGATGCTTGCCTAGGCAGGTTGAAAAGTGTCGGACGTATCCAAGTAGGCAAAGGGCCCGTTAAACCAGGGGCCGGTGTTAACAAACAATTACCGGCCGTAGGAGATGCCCATATAACAGGCATTGTAAATATTAGTGGGTTTATGGAATTCTTCGTATTGCAAAATACACGATTACACCTTGTAATGAGCATGGCTCGTGTTATAGCCGAAGGGATCGCCAAAGCTTCCATACGCTATTCGGCCTCTGCCATCTTGCAAGAAAGCATGGGCTCATCCGATTCGAATATAAAGAAGCAGGCATCCTTATACTCTAAGCAGCTCTTTAAAAAAGATATTGAATCGTAATAATCGCTCCGACAACTAAAAGGCTTGGCAGTAAATTTGCTACTCTCACTTTCGTCAAGCCAAGTAAGTTGAGCCCAATAGCTAAGATCATGATTCCTCCGGTTGCGGTCATTTCGACAATAAAGGCGTCCATCCACTCTTTCGGTACAAACCGGTCGATTTGAGTAGCAAATAAAGCAATGATTCCTTGATATAGAACAACCGGCACAGCGGAAAAGATCACACCAATTCCTAAAGTAGTCGTTAAAATTAAAGCAGTGACACCATCAATAATTGCTTTTGTCAGGAGCACTTCATGGTTGCCGCGGATGCCGCTGTCAAGCGCCCCGATAATTCCCATTGCTCCGATAACAAAAATCAGCGTTGCTGTTACGAAGCCTTGTGAGATACTTGTTTCATCTGTTTCTTTGCCGATTTTCTTTTCTAGCCATAGACCGATTCGGTTCAATCGTTCATCTAGCATTAAAATTTCCCCGATGGCTGCTCCAATAACAAGGCTAATAATGACAGTCAAAAAGTCTTCACTTTTTAGTCCCATCTGTAATCCAAGTACGACAACCGCTAGCCCGATTGCTTGCATCACGGTTCCTTTAATCCCTTCTGGAATACGATTTAACCACTTGCCAAGCATAGCTCCCAGAACAATTGTTAAACCATTTACAATGGATCCATATAACACCATTTCCCTTTTCTCCTTTAATTTCACTTATGAAAAAGGAGCTGACGGTAACCGACAGCTCCCTGATTAATTCTTCTTTAATAAATCAAGTATTCTGTTTAAGTCTTCTACCGATAAAAACTCAATTTCAATTTTTCCTTTTTTCTTGTCTTTTGCTTGTTTTATATGAACCGATGTGCCAAAATGCTCCCTTAATACTTCTTCTCGCTCTTTTAAAAATATGTCTTTTGTTTTTTTGGAGCTAGACGTTTCACGTGAAACATTATTATTCAGCTGTTGAATCCACTTTTCAAGCTGCCTTACATTCAATCCTTCTGCCACTGTCTTTTTGGCGGTCTCTATCATTTGTTCTTTTCTTTTCAAACCAAGAAGTGCCCGGCCATGTCCCATCGTTAGCTTGCCTTCATTTATCAATTGCTGTACCTCTACCGGAAGTGAAAGCAGCCGCAAGTGATTGGCGATATGGGAGCGGCTTTTTCCCATTTTTAACGCTAATTCTTCTTGTGTCAGATTTAACTTTTCAATGAGAGACTGATAAGCTGCCGCTTCTTCAAGTACGGTTAAATCCTCTCTTTGAAGGTTTTCAAGAAGTGCCATTTCCATCATTTGTTCGTCGGATAGCTTGCGAACAACAACAGGAACCCTCTCCAGCTTTGCAGCCTTTGCCGCCCGGTAACGCCTTTCCCCGACTACAATCTCGTAGCCTTTGATGCTCTTGCGGGCAATAATCGGCTGCAGAATCCCATATTCTTGAATGGACTCCTTTAATTCTTCAATTGTTTCTTCATTAAAGATTTTACGCGGTTGATAAGGATTAGGACGCAATTCCTTTAATTTTATCTCTTTCACTGCTTCTTCATTCTCTAATTCAAGATCTTTGAAAATAGCATTAATGCCTCTTCCCAATCCTTTAGCCATTAGCTGCCACCTCCTTCGCAAAATCTAAGTACATTTCGGCTCCTTTTGAGCGAGGATCATATAGAATGATTGGTTTTCCATGGCTCGGCGCTTCACTGAGACGAATATTCCGCGGAATGATGGTTCGGTAAACCTTATCCTGAAAATACTTTTTTACTTCCTCAATTACTTGCAATCCGAGGTTTGTCCGAGCATCAAGCATCGTAAGCAGAACACCTTCGATGGCTAATTCTGTATTCAAGTGCTTTTGCACGAGACGGACTGTGTTAAGCAGCTGGCTTAATCCCTCAAGTGCATAATACTCACATTGAACAGGAATGATAACAGAATCGGCTGCTGTTAAAGCATTAACGGTTAACAGTCCAAGGGAAGGGGGACAATCTACTAAAATATAATCGAAATTGTTACGCACTCCTTCAAGTGCTCTTTTTAAACGCAGCTCCCTGGAAATCGTCGGTACCAATTCAATGTCTGCACCCGCTAGTGAAATGGTTGCCGGCGCTACAAACAAGTTCTCTATAGCAGCTGGTTTAATAATGCTCGCCATCTCTATATCATCGACTAAAACATCATACATGCATTGGTCGACATCTCCCTTTTCAATGCCGATCCCACTCGTTGCATTTCCCTGTGGATCAATATCAACCAACAATACTTTTTTATCTAAAGAAGCTAAACAAGCTCCGAGATTAACAGAGGTAGTTGTTTTTCCTACGCCTCCTTTTTGGTTAGCTATCGCAATGACTTTTCCCATCCGGCCCACCTGCTTTCTTCTATCCTAGTAATTTTTGTATTTCTATTTTAACAAAAATAGCCTCTCAGTTATCAATCCTGCTTAAAATACTTTTTAAGAATACGCACACAAATAATTGGATGGCAGCTTATTTTTAGCAAACATAAGTATTGGTCTGCTATCCATGCTTTGTAATAAAAAAGCGAGAAACCGTCAGCCGGCTTCTCACTTCATTTCTTTTTCGGTATCTTAATTGTAATCTGATAGAAGTCATCAAATTCCTCTTCTTGCGACTTTAAATCAATGCCATTGTCACTCACCATCGATAGCGATTGGCGAATCGTATTAACGGCAATTCTGACATCCTTGCTAAAAGCTTTGCGGCGGGGTTTAGGCTTTTGCTTCGGTGTGTCCAGCAGTTGAATGACTCGGTCTTCTGTTTGTTTGACATTGAACTGTTTTTCTATAATCTCATTCATAACCTGCACTTGTTTTTCCGGATTTTTTAATGGAATCAGTGCTCGTGCATGACGCTCAGTAATTTTCTTTTGGGCCAAAGCTTCCTGAACTTCTTGCGGCAACTTTAACAGCCGTAGCTTATTTGCTACAGTCGACTGGCCCTTTCCGAGACGCTGGGCAAGTGCTTCCTGAGTCAAACCGTGAAGTTCAAGCAATTTCCCATAAGCAATCGCTTCTTCAATCGGCGATAATTCTTCCCTTTGCAAGTTTTCTATTAAAGCAACCGAAGCAGTCTCGGTATCATTTAAGTTATTAATAATGGCCGGAACGGTCTCCCATTTCAATGTTTGGACTGCCCGCCAACGCCTCTCACCGGCAATTAGCTCATATTTCCCATCCTCTGTTTCTCGGACAACAATTGGCTGAATAATACCGTGAATGTGAATGGTTCTAGCTAGTTCTTCTATCTTTCCATCATCAAAAACTGTTCTCGGCTGGAAGCGGTTCGGCATAATCAAGGACACCGGGATTTGTTTAACTGCCTCTCTCTCCGCTGCTGATTCTTCTACTAACGCTATGTCTCTTGGCTGCTCTTCTGCTGCTTTTTCCCCCATGTTAAAAAAACGAGAGAAACGACGCTTCATGATCCCTACACCACCTTTAACGGACTCCCTTTAATACCTATTCTCTCTTTAACAGTCTTGTTCCTTCTTCCAAAGACTGCTTTTTTGCACAATCTCAAAAAAGTAAAGTTATCCACAAGTGGATAACTTCAAAATGAAGACGATACTTTATATGCCCTCGGCTGCCTGGAAACGTTTAGCTTTCAGGATGCTTCTCTAGCGAGGAACACCATAGCTAGGAAAGCTATAAAGAAAGCGGGTGTTTATCGGCAGACCAGAGGTTTACTCAATCGGTGACTTATTTGGCGTTCCAGGTTTTCTAGGGTACTTTTTTGGTGTTATTTTCGTCTTATCAACTACCATAATAGCCCGTTCGCTCTCTTCCATTGGGAGCAAAAATGAATGTTCTTCCCGCAAACGGCCACCGAGTACCGTGAGTGCTTTATGACTGTTTTTTAATTCATCTTTTGCATTGGCCGCTTTCATCGCTAAAAAGACTCCGCCCACTTTGACGAGTGGCAAACACAGTTCACTCAGCACAGACATCCGGGCAACTGCACGGGCCATCACCACGTCATATTGTTCCCTGTGCTCCGGAAGCTTCCCAAATGTCTCCGCGCGGTCATGATAAAAGTGCACATCATTTAACTGCAGTTCACTCGCCAGATGATTTAGAAATGTAATCCGTTTATTGAGTGAGTCAACGATCGTCACCTGAATATCCGGAAAAGCAATCTTTAACGGAATGCTTGGAAACCCGGCTCCTGCCCCTACATCACAAATAGCCAGGCTGCCGGAGAAGTCAAAATAGAACGCTGCAGACAGCGAGTCATAGAAGTGCTTTAAATACACCTCTTCTTTATCAGTAATCGCTGTTAAGTTCATCTTTTCATTCCATTCAACGAGCAATTGATAGTACAAATCAAATTGCTCAAGCTGGGAAGGAGAAAGATGAATCCCTTTCTCCGCAAGCTGTTGCTGAAATTGTTCTTTATTCACTTGCCTACCATCCCTTCAACTAGACTCAATTCGCTGTGCGGGCGATGCGCCCCTGTTCAATATAAACAAGCAAAATGGAAATGTCAGCCGGGTTGACACCTGAAATTCGGGAGGCTTGGGCAATAGAGAGCGGTCTAACTTCTTTCAAGTTATGACGCGCTTCTGTAGCAAGGCCGTTAATCGCATCGTAATCGATGTTTTCCGGTATTTTTTTGTTTTCCATTTTCTTTAGCTTTTCCACTTGTTGAAGAGATTTTTCAATATATCCCTCATATTTAATTTGAATTTCCACTTGTTCCTCTACTTCAGTATCCAATTCATGAGGAGCAGGAACCAGTTTCTTTAAATGATCGTAATGCATTTCGGGACGTTTTAAAAGGTCAGTAGCCCGGATGCCGTCTTTTAACTCACTGCCGCCAGCTTCACGAATGATAGCTTGTGTTTCTGCATTTGGTTTAATGATTATCGATTGCAAACGCTCTATTTCCCCGGCAATAGCCGCTTTCTTTTTCAAGAAACGCTCGTATCGTTCTTGCGAAATCAAACCGATGCGATAGCCGATTTCCGTCAGACGCAAATCAGCGTTGTCATGGCGTAGCAGGAGACGATATTCTGCACGCGAAGTGAGCAAGCGATATGGTTCGCTTGTTCCTTTCGTCACTAGATCATCGATCAGCACACCAATATAGGCATCAGAGCGGCTTAAAATCACTTCTTCTTTGCCAAGAATACGGCAAGCAGCATTGATTCCAGCCATCATGCCTTGTGCAGCCGCTTCTTCGTAACCGGATGTTCCATTAATCTGACCTGCTGTATAAAGATTTTTCACTTTTTTCGTTTCCAATGTTGGCCATAACTGTGTCGGTACGATTGCATCATACTCAATTGCATAACCGGCGCGCATCAGCTGAGCTTTTTCCAGGCCTGGAATCGTGCGCAGCATCCGATATTGAACATCTTCTGGCAAGCTGGAGGACAAGCCCTGTACATAGACTTCTTCCGTATTGCGGCCTTCTGGCTCTAAAAAGATTTGATGGCGCGGCTTGTCATTGAAGCGAACAATCTTATCTTCAATGGATGGGCAATAACGTGGGCCTTTCCCCTTAATCACCCCAGAAAACATTGGAGAGCGATGAAGGTTTTCATTGATAATGCTATGAGTTTCTTCATTCGTATAAGTCAGCCAGCAAGGGAGCTGGTCTGTAATAAATTTTGTTGTCTCATAACTGAAAGCACGAGGTTCTTCATCACCGGGTTGAATTTCTGTTTTGCTGTAGTCAATTGTCCGGCTGTTGACACGCGGCGGCGTCCCCGTTTTAAAGCGAACAAGGTCAAAGCCAAGTCTCTCTAGATTTTCTGACAGACGGATTGATGGCTGCTGGTTATTTGGCCCGCTTGAATATTTCAAATCACCAATGATAATTTCACCGCGCAAAAATGTTCCAGTCGTAATAATAACTGCTTGTGAACGATAAACTGCCCCGGTTTGTGTGACGACACCACGGCATTCTCCCTCTTCAACGATAAGATCTTCAACCATTCCCTGGATCAGTGTTAAGTTCTCTTGATTTTCAATTGTTTTTTTCATTTCCTGCTGATACAGTACTTTGTCGGCCTGTGCGCGCAATGCCCGCACGGCTGGGCCTTTCCCTGTATTCAGCATGCGCATTTGAATATGCGTTTTGTCGATGTTCTTGCCAATTTCACCGCCAAGAGCATCCAGTTCCCGAACAACAATTCCTTTAGCTGGGCCACCAATAGATGGATTACATGGCATGTAAGCAATCATATCGAGGTTAATCGTGATCATTAACGTCTTTGCCCCTGCTCGGGCAGATGCCAACCCTGCTTCTACACCAGCATGTCCGGCGCCTACAACGACAACATCATATTCGCCAGCTTCATATTGTAGCATGTTTTTTCCTCCTTATTTTATTATTTTCCAAGACAAAATTGTGAAAATAACTGATCAATCAAGCTATCATGGACACTCTCGCCGATAATTTCGCCCAATAGCTCCCATGTTCTTGTTAAATCAATTTGAACAATATCAATTGGTGTTCCCGACTGTGTATTTTCAATCGCATCGGTAATAGCTGTTAATGCTTGGTGAAGCAAAGCAATATGACGGGAATTTGAAACATACGTCATGTCTCCTGCTTCAATGGAGCCAGAGAAAAACAAGGAAGCAATCGCTTCTTCCAGCTCATCAATTCCCTTTTCCTCCAGCAAAGAAGTAGTGACTAGCTGCTTCCCTTCCGCCAGCTTTTGCACCCGGTCTATATTAATTTTCTGTGGCAGGTCTGTTTTATTCACGATGACGATAACATCCATGCCAGCTGTCGCTTCAAATAATTTTTCATCTTCTGCTGTCAACTCGTCAGAATAATTTAGAACAAGCAAAATCAAATCTGCTTCCTTTAGCACCTGACGAGACCGTTCCACGCCAATTCGTTCAACGATGTCTTCCGTTTCACGAATTCCTGCTGTATCAACAAGACGGAGAGGCACGCCTCGTACATTGACGTATTCCTCAATCACATCACGCGTTGTTCCGGGAATGTCGGTGACAATCGCTTTATTCTCTTGCACAAGCGCATTGAGCAAAGACGATTTGCCGACATTCGGACGGCCAATGATCACTGTTGATAACCCTTCCCGCAAAATCTTACCTTGTTCTGATGTGCGCAGAAGCTTTTCTATTTCTTTTTGAACAAGTTCTGCCTTTTCCAACAGAACATGATGAGTCATTTCTTCCACATCATCATATTCAGGGTAATCAATATTCACTTCAATATGAGCGAGTGTTTCTAAAATTTCCTGGCGCAGTGTACGAATAAGCTTTGAAAGACGGCCTTCCATTTGGTTAAGCGCCACATTCATTGCTTTATCCGTCTTTGCCCGAATCAAGTCCATCACCGCTTCTGCCTGCGACAAATCAATCCGGCCGTTAAGAAAAGCTCTTTTCGTGAATTCACCTGGTTCTGCAAGGCGTGCTCCTTCGCTTAAAACGAGCTGTAATACCCGGTTAACAGAGACGATACCTCCATGGCAATTGATCTCTACCACATCTTCCCGTGTGAACGTTTTTGGTCCTCTCATGAGCGAAAGCATTACTTCTTCTACGACCTGCCCCGTCTTTGGATCAATCAAGTGGCCATAATGGATCGTATGACTGGCCATCTCTGTTAACGACCTTTTCGACGGAGTCTGAAAAATGCGGTCAGCAATATCTACTGCTTCTTCACCGCTAAGGCGGACGATAGCAATCGCTCCTTCTCCCATCGGTGTCGAAATAGCGGCAATTGTATCAAGATCCAACTTTTCTCACCTCTTCCTTCAACATACTATCTATAAAAAAGTGCATGATCTTTATTCTCAAATCATTAGATTAACACACGCAAGACGATTTAAAAAGAAGGCTGGATTGTCCACAGCCTTCTTTTTAATCTTATCCATTTTAACTTATTCACGTGTGGATAACAATAACTACGCAGTCTCATTTATGGAATAAAAAGTAATAAACTACTAATTAAAAGTAAATAAATGGTATATAGATGCTCTTTTTCTGAAAAAATAAATTTATCCACATGTGATTAATTGGCTCTCACAATAAAAAAGGCCTTCCCGATCCTTCTTTTCTCCTGAAGAAAAGAATTTTTCGGGAAGGCCTCTATTTGTTTTTAGGCGCAATGACTACATAGCGGTTTGGTTCTGTGCCTTCTGAAAATGTACGTACCTGAGAGTTACCAGCAAGTGCAGCATGGATAACTTTTCGCTCGGCAGCTGGCAATGGTTCGAGACGAACAGGCTTTCCTGTTGATCCTGCTTTCTCAGCCATTCGTCCTGCCAGAGTAGTAAGCGACTCTTCTCTTCTTTTTCGATAATCTCCAGCGTCAAGCTTAAAATGTATAAACTCTTTTGAATGATGGTTAATGACGAGCTGGGTGAGCTGCTGCAAAGAATTTAATGTTTGTCCTCTTTTTCCAATTAACAGGGCAATTTTTTCACCGGAAAGTGAAAAAGTAACTTGTTTTCCTTGCTTTTGCACATGGATGTTTGGATGTACGCCTAAATGGGCTGCAATAGATAAAATGTAATCTTTCGCTTCACTGATCGGATCTGGCTTGCGTCTTACTCTCACGGAAGCTGGGCGCTGACCGAACAGGCCAAACAATCCTTTTTTTCCTTCGTCCAAAATGTCAATTTCAACTTGTTCTTCTGTTGCTTTTAATTGCTTTAAAGCAGACTGAAGAGCTTCTTCAACAGTTTGACCGACAGCCGTAATCTCTTTCATCCATCCCCCTCCTAGTCATTAACTGAAGTGGTCTTACTAACACCAGGCCGGTTGATAATCAATGTTTGTATAATCATAAACACGTTACCTACTACCCAATACAATGACAAAGCAGCTGGTAAATTGACAGCAAATACAATAATCATAATTGGCATTAGCCAAAGCATCATAGCCATTTGTGGGTTCTGGTTCATTGCTCCAGCCATCATCAACTTTTGTTGTAGGAACGTTGTGATTCCCGCAACAAGCGGAAGGACAAAGAAAGGGTCTGGAGAACCTAAATCAAACCATAAAAAAGTATCTTGTTTAATTGCCTCTGTACGCATGATTGCCTGATAAAATCCAAAAATAATCGGCATTTGGATAATCAGCGGAAAACAGCCGGCGAGAGGATTTACCCCATGTTTTTGGAAAAGTGCCATTGTTTCCTGCTGCATTTTTTGCTGGGTCACAGCATCTTTTGACTTGTACTTTTCTTTGATCTTTTGCATCTCAGGCTGTAGAATTTGCATGGCTTTCGTATTTTTCGTTTGTTTGATCATCAGTGGTAAAATAATGAGTCGAATGATGATTGTAACGATAATGATCGCCCAGCCATAGCTGCCAACTGCCTCGGCAGTCTTTGTAATAACAACTGAAAGCGGATACACCACAAACTCATTCCAAAAACCTTTGCTGTCCGGCGTAATTTCTTTATTTACCTCTGTACAGCCGGCAAGCAGTACGGTGGTCACTGCTAAAAGAATTAGAGTGATCATCTTTCTATTCAAACGCTTCTCCCCCCCTGTCAGTTCTATACGGCGCCCCTTTTCTAAAAAGCCACCCATTTATTCTATTTTATTTTTTTACAATTTTTACTCATGTCGTTGTGTTCTTTGGTTGATTGCCTTTGCCCGCTTCAGCACATGAATGAGACTTTTTTTTACTTCCTTGCTATTCATCTCAGCAGCTGGCTTGCGGGCAATGACAATAAAATCGTATCCCGGCAGAATTTCTTCTTTTAATTCTGTAAAGCTTTGTCTGATGTATCGCTTAATCCGGTTGCGTATAACTGCATTGCCAACCTTCTTGCTGACAGACAACCCGATCCGGAAAGGAACAGTTAAATCTTTTCTATACACGTACACCACAAATTGACGATTGGCAAAAGACTTTCCGCCCTTGAAAACGGATTGAAACTCACTGTCTTTTTTTATGCGGAATGTTTTTTTCATTAGTCTATCACCTTTTCTTCGCCATTTTTTCTAAAAAAAAGACCACTGAGATTTTTCAGTGGCTTATGCAGATAATACTTTTCTTCCTTTAGCACGACGGCGAGCTAGAACGCGACGGCCATTTTTAGAGCTCATACGGCTGCGAAATCCGTGAACTTTACTTCTTTTACGTTTATTTGGTTGGTAAGTTCTTTTCATTATAAAACACCTCCCTGAGGAATGGAAAATTTAACGTTAAAGACAGTCTTTTTGATTATAAAGATGAACTCTTTTCCTGTCAATACCTAAACACAAAGCAAAAAATACCTCTTTTCCCCAAAAAGTCATTCTTCTTGCCATCATTTGATCTTATTTTTTTATTTAAGAAGACACTTGGGACACTTAACCAGGAAAACAGGCTTGTCCATAAGTCCACAAGCACTTTTCGAACAGCTGTGGATAAATTTCGACAGTTTTTTTCTTATACACAGATGTTGCTGACAAGTTTTACACAAATGCGCCCCCTGTGGAAAAGTTTTTTTGCACAGGATGTAGTAGTTGTGGATAAATTTTATAGAGCATTGCATGAAAGCTCTTTTTCTGCTATCATTACTTTGTTTTCACTCTGAATAAGTATTTTTATAGTCTGACTTATCCACAATTGTGAATAAAGTGTTGATAAGTTATTCAACCTCTTTGTATAAAAATGTCCACAAGCTGTTAACAATGTCGAAAAACTATTTTTTTCTTATTTATATATTTAACCACACTCAAACGATTGCATAAATATAAATTCAGATAAAAACTGTTATATAACAAACAAAATTTATCAGGAGGAGGGGGCCTCATGGAAAATATCGATGATCTGTGGAATAAAGCGTTGGAAAACATAGAGAAAAAAATTAGCAAGCCCAGCTTTGATACGTGGCTGAAATCAACAAAAGCACATTCCTTGCATGGTGATTCTATTACTATTTCAGCTCCAAACGATTTTGCAAGAGACTGGCTCGAAGGGCATTATTCGCAATTAATCTCAGGCGTTCTTGGTGAAATCACTGGAGAAGAGCTGTCCGTGAAATTCATCATTCCGGAAAATCAGGCGTCTGAAGACTACGAAATGCCGATGCCTAATAAACCAAAAAAGAAAGAAGAAATACACGACTTTCCACAAAGCATGCTTAATCCCAAGTACACATTCGACACTTTCGTTATCGGCTCGGGCAACCGTTTTGCTCATGCCGCTTCGCTTGCTGTAGCGGAAGCGCCAGCAAAAGCTTATAATCCACTGTTTATTTATGGGGGAGTGGGACTTGGCAAAACACACTTAATGCATGCGATTGGCCATTATGTACTTGAACATAATCCTAACGCCAAAGTCGTTTACCTATCTTCTGAAAAATTCACAAATGAATTTATTAATTCAATCAGGGATAACAAAGCAGTCGAGTTCCGGAATCGCTATCGCAATGTAGATATATTGCTAATAGATGATATTCAATTCCTTGCCGGAAAAGAATCCACTCAAGAGGAATTTTTCCATACGTTTAATACACTTCACGAAGAAAGCAAACAGATTATCATTTCCAGCGACCGGCCGCCCAAAGAAATTCCGACGCTTGAGGACCGCCTGCGCTCTCGGTTTGAATGGGGATTGATTACTGATATTACACCGCCGGATTTAGAAACGAGAATTGCGATTTTGCGCAAAAAAGCGAAAGCAGATAACCTTGATATCCCTAATGAGGTTATGCTTTATATCGCTAATCAAATTGATACTAATATTCGAGAGCTTGAAGGCGCGCTCATTCGCGTAGTCGCCTATTCTTCGCTGATTAATAAAGATATTAACGCGGATCTTGCAGCAGAAGCGCTCAAGGATATTATTCCTAGCTCAAAGCCAAAAGTGATTACCATCCAGGAAATCCAAAAAGTAGTCGGTGAGCAGTACAATGTTAAGCTTGAAGATTTTAAAGCTAAGAAGCGGACAAAATCCATTGCGTTCCCAAGGCAAATCGCCATGTATTTATCTCGTGAGCTGACCGACTTTTCCCTTCCTAAAATCGGTGAAGAATTTGGAGGAAGAGATCACACAACCGTTATTCATGCCCACGAAAAAATTTCTAAGCTGCTCGATACTGATAATCAGCTACAATCTAAAGTGAAAGAAATACAAAGTATTTTAAACTCTTAATAGTGTGCATAACTTTTCATAGGTTACAAACAGTCTGTCCACATGTGGATAGACTGTCTTGCTTTTGTTTTTTTGGATTATCCACATATTCACAGGACCTAGTACTATTACTATTATTTTTTTAAATATAAAATTATTATTATATGCAGCAGCTATAAACATTATGCTTGAATAATGAAAGGAGAAAAAAATGAAGTTTGCTATTCAAAAAGACCGCTTTGCTCAAAGCGTTCAAGACGTTTTAAAAGCCATTAGCTCCAGAACAACGATTCCGATTTTAACTGGGATTAAAATTGATGCGACTGAAGAAGGAATTAAGTTAACTGGAAGTGATTCTGACATTTCTATCGAATCTTTTATTCCAAAAGAAGAAGAGGGAAAGATTATTGTAGAGATTCAGCAAACAGGTTCCATCGTGCTGAATGCCCGTTTTTTCAATGAAATCGTGAAAAAACTGCCTTCTGAAAAAGCTGAAATTGAAGTAGTTTCTTCTTTTCAAACAGTCATTCGCTCCGGCCAGGCTGAATTTAATTTGAACGGGCTTGATCCTGATGAATATCCTCATTTGCCTCAAATTGAGGAAGGGGAAGTCTTTAAATTGCCGACCGATTTACTTAAAGCCTTAATTCGACAAACTGTCTTCGCAGTGTCCACCTCAGAAACACGCCCGATCTTGACAGGTGTCAACTGGAAGATGGAAGAGGGACAATTAATTTGCATTGCAACAGACAGCCATCGGCTTGCTTGGAGAAAAGCATCAGTAGAAACCAATTCGAATGCTGAATATAACATCGTGATCCCAGGAAAAAGCTTGAATGAGCTAAGCAAAATCCT
The DNA here is from genome assembly GCF_003600835.1 of Bacillus sp. PK3_68. Lineage (NCBI taxonomy): Bacteria > Bacillati > Bacillota > Bacilli > Caryophanales > Bacillaceae > Bacillus > Bacillus sp. PK3_68. The sequence continues at coordinate 2,682,041 of NZ_NQYC01000001.1, forward strand.
TGATGATTCACAGGAGCTTGTAGAAATTGTTATCACAGACAATCAAGTTCTTTTCCGGGCCAAGCATCTATTGTTCTATTCCCGTCTACTCGAAGGGAACTATCCGGATACTAGTCGCTTGATTCCAACCGACCACAAAACAAAGCTCGAGTTAAATACAAAAGATTTTTTACAGGCTATTGATAGAGCCTCCTTGTTGGCAAGAGAAGGACGCAACAACGTTGTTAAATTGTCAATGATTGATGAAGGAATGATTGAGATTTCTTCTAATTCTCCAGAAATCGGCAAGGTAACAGAGCAAGTAAAAAGCCGTGAAATGGAAGGGGAAGAAATTAAGATCTCTTTTAGTGCCAAATACATGATGGATGCGTTAAAGGTATTAGAGGGGACAGAAATCAATATCCAATTTACCGGAGCTATGAGACCATTTGTGATTCGTCCTGAAAATGATGATTCTATTTTGCAGCTTATTTTGCCTGTTCGTACGTATTAATTTGCTGCATAGAGTGAACAATAGGAAAAACTGAGAAAGAAGAGGCTGTTTCATGAAATGGGCAGCCTTCTTTCGTTTGTTTCTTCTTTGTGTTAAGGGCAAAAATTTAGTAAAATAAAGTATTAGAGAATTCATTCGAAAGCAGTGAAAAAAATGGATAAAAAAGTAGCCATCGAAACAGAATACATTCCTTTGGGCCAATTTTTAAAGCTTGCGGATATCATTCAAACAGGAGGTATGGCCAAATGGTTCTTAAGTGAACATGAGGTTTATATCAATGGAGAACTTGACCAGCGAAGAGGAAGAAAACTGCGTGTAGGCGACCGGGTGGAGATTCCAGGGACTGGCAGTTTTGAAGTTGTTGGTTTATAAAACAAAAGGATGTTTTGCATATGCACTTAACGGATTTGTCTTTGGAAAACTACCGGAACTATGCTTCTTTAAATATTGAATTCGAAAATAAGGTAAATGTTTTTCTCGGAGAAAACGCTCAGGGGAAAACAAATGTGATTGAATCGATTTTTGTGCTGGCTATGGCCAAATCTCATCGTACCTCTAACGATAAAGATTTAATTCGCTGGGAGACAGAGTATGCTAAAATAAAAGGAAGAGTGGAAAAAACTCAGGGTTCTGTGCCGTTAGAGTTAATCATTTCAAAAAAGGGCAAAAAAGCAAAATGCAATCATCTTGAGCAGCAGCGTCTAAGTCAGTATATAGGCAATATGAATGTTGTCATGTTTGCCCCTGAAGATCTTCACCTTGTCAAGGGCAATCCCCAAGTGAGAAGGCGTTTTATTGATATGGAAATAGGCCAGGTATCTCCTGTCTATCTTCATGATATCAGCCAGTATTACAAAATATTGCAGCAGCGGAATCGTTACTTAAAGCAGCTGCAAATAAAGAAAACGAGTGATCTAACCATGTTGGAGGTTTTTACAGATCAGCTAATACAGTTGGCTGTAAAGATTGTCAGAAAAAGATTTGATTTTATTCAGTTGCTGCAAGGCTGGGCACAGTCGATTCATTCAGGCATCTCCCGTGGAGGAGAAACGTTAAATATTTTGTATGAGCCGTCTATTAATGTATCAGAAGAGGACGATCCGTCTAAAATGATTCATATGTTCGAAGAAAAGTTTCATATGCAGCAGCAAAAAGAAATAGAGCGGGGAATCACAATGTTTGGCCCGCATCGCGATGATCTTATCTTCCAGGTCAACGGAAAAAATGTGCAAACATTTGGCTCCCAAGGCCAACAGCGAACAACGGCTTTGTCTGTCAAGCTGGCGGAAATCGAACTGATTCATTCTGAAATCAAGGAATATCCGATTCTTCTACTTGATGATGTTTTGTCGGAACTTGATGATTATCGCCAATCCCATTTATTGAATACGATACAAGGAAAAGTACAAACCTTTGTAACGACGACGAGCACGGAAGGGATTCATCATCAGACATTGCAGGAAGCTTCGACATTTGCAGTGGAGAACGGAACGATCTCGCAAGTGAAGTGAACAGCATAGGAAACTCAACCTGGCTGTTAGTATAACCGAGAAACAGACCTTTATTCTTCGGATTGTTAACAATTATTTGATCAGCCTGACAGTTTAAGAAGCAAACTTTATCTATAATTTCAAAGAATAAGTTTTTATTCTTTTTATCTTATACATGAAGAAGTAAACATATGAAAATTATTTTCAAAAGTCTGTCGGTAAGCAATGGACCATTAGACTTTTGGAAGAAAGAGCAGGTGAACGGATTTGACTATGGAACAACCTAATACAGCTAACCAGCCTTCCTATGATGAGAACCAGATACAGGTACTCGAAGGCCTTGAAGCCGTTCGTAAGCGGCCGGGAATGTATATTGGTTCAACGAGTGGAAAAGGTCTTCACCATCTCGTCTGGGAAATTGTTGATAATAGTATTGATGAGGCACTCGCAGGATATTGTGACAAAATCCGAGTGATTATTGAAGAAGATAACAGCATTACAGTAAAAGATAACGGACGTGGAATTCCGGTTGGTATTCAGGAGCAGACAGGACGTCCGGCAGTAGAGGTTATTTTAACTGTGCTGCATGCCGGCGGGAAATTCGGCGGCGGAGGCTATAAAGTTTCGGGTGGTCTTCATGGTGTAGGGGCTTCCGTTGTTAATGCGCTATCCGAAGAACTTGAAGTGTTTGTTCACCTCAATAACAATATTTATTACCAATGCTACAAACGCGGAGTTCCACAAGAAGATCTTAAAATTATTGGCGAAACAGATTATACGGGAACGACTATTCATTTTAAGCCGGACAAGGAGATTTTTACGGAAACGACGGTCTATGAATACGATACGTTAGCGAACCGTTTGCGCGAACTTGCTTTCCTTAATCGTGGCATCACCATTATTATTGAGGATCGTCGTGAAGAAGGAAAAATGAATGAATATCATTATGAGGGCGGTATTAAATCCTACGTAGAGCATTTGAATCGGAAAAAAGAAGTCGTTCATAGCGAACCAATTTACGTGGAAGGCATGAAAGATGGAATTTCTGCTGAAATTGCTCTGCAATACAACGAAGGGTTTGCGAGCAATGTATACTCATTCGCTAACAACATTAACACATATGAAGGCGGCACACATGAGTCGGGCTTTAAAACTGCTTTAACGCGTGTGATCAATGATTACGCGCGTAAAAACGGTTTAGTTAAAGAAGGCGAAACCAATCTATCAGGGGAAGATGTCAGAGAAGGATTAACAGCCATTATCTCTATTAAGCATCCTGATCCGCAATTTGAAGGACAAACCAAAACAAAACTTGGTAACTCTGAGGCTCGTGCAGTAACAGATGCTGTTTTCTCTGCCCATTTTGAAACCTTTATGCTTGAAAACCCGGCAGTTGCCAAAAAAATTGTTGAAAAAGGCTTAATGGCTGCCCGTGCGCGAATGGCAGCTAAAAAAGCAAGAGAGTTGACGCGCAGAAAGAGCGCATTGGAAGTATCCAGTCTTCCTGGAAAGCTGGCCGATTGTTCATCTCGTGATCCTGAAATCAGTGAACTGTTCGTAGTTGAAGGTGACTCAGCCGGTGGATCAGCCAAACAGGGCCGTGACCGTCATTTTCAGGCTATCCTGCCGCTTCGCGGAAAAATTATTAACGTCGAGAAAGCACGTCTCGATAAGATTTTATCGAACAACGAAATTCGCATGATTATTACAGCTCTCGGCACGGGAATCGGTGATGAGTTTGACATCTCCAAAGCCCGTTACCATAAGCTTGTTATCATGACAGATGCGGACGTTGATGGTGCCCATATCCGGACGCTGATGCTTACTTTCCTCTTCCGTTACATGCGTCAGCTGATTGAAGCGGGATATGTCTACATTGCTCAACCGCCGCTATATAAAGTGATGCAAGGTAAGCGTGTTGAATATGCGTACAATGACCGCCAGCTCGATGAAATTCTCGCAAGTCTTCCGGAAAATGCGAAGCCTGGACTGCAGCGCTATAAAGGACTTGGAGAAATGAATGCAGAGCAGCTATGGGATACAACGATGAATCCAGATACGAGAACCTTGCTTCAAGTTAGTTTGGAAGATGCCATTGAAGCAGATGAAACGTTTGAAATCTTGATGGGTGATCGTGTCGAGCCACGCCGGCAGTTTATCGAAGAAAATGCCCTTTATGTGAAAAACTTGGACATCTAATTTTGAGGAAAAGCCGTCCGTAAAAGAGAAAAAGGGAACGAGCAGGATAGATTTTTGTCTATCCTGTCTGTCTTTTTTCTAGCGGCCAAAGTTATTATTCATACATTAAAAAGTTCATTAAAGGAGGTTCTTTTACATGGCTGAAACGCCTCAATCCAGAGTAACAGAAATCAATATTAGCCAAGAGATGCGCTCATCATTTTTGGATTATGCTATGAGTGTTATCGTTGCCCGGGCACTCCCGGATGTTCGAGATGGCTTAAAGCCCGTTCATCGCCGGATACTTTATGCGATGAATGACTTAGGGATGACAGCTGACAAAGCATATAAGAAGTCTGCCCGTATCGTCGGGGAAGTAATTGGTAAGTACCATCCTCACGGTGACTCTGCTGTGTATGAAACGATGGTACGTATGGCGCAAGATTTTAACTATCGCTACATGCTTGTAGATGGCCACGGGAATTTCGGTTCGATTGATGGAGACTCTGCTGCCGCGATGCGTTATACGGAAGCGCGTATGTCTAAGATATCAATGGAATTATTGCGGGATATTACGAAAGATACGATTGATTATAAAGATAACTATGATGGTTCAGAGAGGGAGCCTGAGGTTCTTCCGTCACGTTTCCCTAATCTGCTCGTCAATGGTACATCGGGTATTGCAGTTGGAATGGCGACAAATATTCCTCCCCATCAGCTTGGAGAGATCATTGATGGGTTGATTGCTTTTAGTAAAAATGAAGACATGTCTGTGTTGGAAATTATGGAACACATTCCAGGTCCTGATTTCCCAACTGGCGGAATGATTATGGGAAGAAGCGGAATTCGCCGCGCATATGAAACTGGGAAAGGTTCCTTAGTTATTAGAGCAAAGGTAGACATTGAACAGCGTGCGAACGGCAAAGAAACGATCATTGTTAATGAGTTGCCTTATCAGGTGAATAAAGCAAGACTGATTGAAAAAATTGCTGAGCTTGTACGTGATAAACGCATTGATGGCATTACTGATTTACGGGATGAATCGGACCGTAATGGGATGCGGATTGTGATGGAAATCCGCCGCGATGCCAATGCCAATGTTATCCTTAACAATTTATATAAGCACACGGCTATGCAAACAAGCTTTGGTATTAATTTGCTGGCACTGGTCGACGGTCAGCCACGTGTATTAAGCATAAAAGAGTGCCTGCATCATTATTTAGAGCATCAGCGGATAATTATTCGTCGCCGTACAGAATTTGAATTAAGAAAAGCGGAAGCAAGAGCCCACATTTTAGAAGGGTTGAGAATTGCTCTTGACCATATTGATGAAATTATCAGCTTAATTCGTAGCTCTCAAACGACTGAAATTGCTAAAAATGGACTAATGGAGCAGTTTTCTCTGTCAGAGAAGCAGGCGCAAGCTATTCTTGATATGCGTTTGCAGCGTTTAACTGGACTAGAAAGAGAGAAAATTGAAGAAGAGTATCAAAATTTAATTCAATTAATTGGAGAATTAAAAGCCATTTTAGCTGACGATGAAAAAATTCTTGGAATTATTCGTGACGAGTTATTGGAAATTAAAGAGAAGTTCAATGATACACGCCGCACAGAAATCATGGATGCCGGCGTGGAAGATATCATGGATGAAGATTTAATTCCTCGTGAGCAGATTGTTCTTACTTTGACCCATAACGGTTATATTAAGCGCCTTCCTGCTTCTACTTACCGCAGTCAAAGACGTGGAGGACGCGGTATACAAGGCATGGGGACGAATGAAGATGACTTTGTTGAGCATCTGCTGACTACTTCCACTCACGATACTATTCTTTTCTTTACAAATAAAGGGAAGGTCTATCGTTTGAAAGGATATCAAATTCCTGAATTTAGCCGCACAGCTAAGGGGATCCCAATAATCAATCTGTTGGAAGTGGAGAAGGATGAGTGGGTCAATGCGATGATCCGTGTCGAGCAATTTGACGCCGATGCCTTCTTATTCTTTGCAACAAAATCAGGGATCGTCAAACGTACGCAACTAACGGAGTTTGCCAATATCCGAACCAATGGATTACGAGCTCTTAATTTAAGAGAAGATGATGAGCTAATATCTGTGCGGCTGACTGATGGTCACCAGCACATCGTAATAGGTACGCGCGATGGCATGATGATTCGTTTTGAAGAAGAAAATGTTCGTCAAATGGGACGGGTGTCGACTGGAGTCAGGGGAATCAGATTGTCGCCTGACGATTGTGTGGTAGGCATGGAACTCCTCCATGAAAATGATTACGTTCTTATTGTGACGGAGAACGGTTATGGAAAACGGACGCCAGAAAAAGATTACCGCATCCAGACAAGAGGCGGTAAAGGATTGAAAACATGTAATATTACAAGCAAAAATGGACCGCTTGTTGCTATCAAAACAGTGAGTGGAAAAGAAGATTTAATGCTGATTACAGTTGGCGGTGTCCTTATTAGAATGGATATAGAAGATATCTCCATTACCGGCCGAAATACGCAAGGGGTTAAGCTTATCCGTTTGCAGGATGAAGAGACGGTAGCTACTGTAACAAAAATAGCTAAAGAGGAAGAAGAGGAATTAATGGATTCCCTTTCTGATCAAGATATAAATGAAACTCATAAAGAAGTGGAATAAAAGCCGGTTTTACCGGCTTTTTTTATTTCTAATCTATCCAATATTTGTTAGAATATAAGTAAAAAAACCTGGGGGAAAAGAAGGATGTACGTGAAGGTAGAGGATTTAAGAGAGGGAAACGTACTGCTGGACGATGTCATGGGGAAAACCCCTGTGCCGTTAATGGCAAAGGAAACCACTTTAACAAGCTGGCACATTAAAATACTTAAAGCATTCTTAATTAACGAAGTTGCCATTACAGAGGGACCTTCAATGGAGATGACTGTGGAAAAAGAAGTAACGGAAGAGAAAAAAGATTACCAAGCAGCCACGCCTTCAGTCAAACAAACAGACTTCTTCCAGAATTATCTTCAAAGTGTAGAAGAACATAATAAAGAATTTCAAAAGTGGCGAGCAGGGGGAGGGATAGACATTGTTAAAATCCGTGAAATTATCCTACCATTGCTCGAAAGGGTGATAAGCAACCCTGAATTACTTTTAGAGCTGATAAATTATGCGGAGAAAGAGAAGTACTTTTCCCACCATGCTATCTCAACTGGACTGTTAAGCGGTGGAATGGCTGTGCAGCTAAATTATGAAAAAGGAACGATTGTTCAGGCAGCTCTTGCCGGTACACTAGCTGATTGTGGAATGGCGAAAATTGACCCGCGCATTTTGTTGAAAGAAAAGGCATTAACGGCTGGGGAAAGAAAAGAAATTCATGATCATCCACTCGCAAGTTACAAGATGGTTAAAGATATTAGCCTCTTAAAGCCAGAGACCAAACTAGCTATTTTTCAACATCATGAAAGAATGGATGGGTCCGGGTATGTGAATGGGATAAAAGGAGACAAGCTGTTGCCGGTTTCACGTATTGTTGCTTTAGCAGATGTTTTTCATGCCATGACGACAGACCGTCCATATCGGAAAAGGCAGCTCCCGTTTAAGGTGCTCGAAATGTTCAGGGAGGATTTCTTTGGGCAGTTTGATTTGTCCGTGGTTAAATCATTAACGACTCTTTTTACTAAGCTTCCTGCTGGGACAGTTGTTCAGTTATCAGACGGACAAGTTGCTACTATTGTTTTTATGAAACAACAATATCCTACAAGACCGTTGTTACAGTTACAGAAGAGTGAAACGATTTTAGATCTTGAGAAAAGAAGAGAT
>NZ_NQYC01000001.1:2695000-2710000 GCF_003600835.1 Bacillus sp. PK3_68
CGCTGGGTAGCTATGTGCGGACGGGATAAGTGCTGAAAGCATCTAAGCATGAAGCCCCCCTCAAGATGAGATTTCCCATAGCGCAAGCTAGTAAGATCCCTGAAAGATGATCAGGTAGATAGGTTCGAGGTGGAAGCGTGGCGACACGTGGAGCTGACGAATACTAATCGATCGAGGACTTATCCTAAATGATACGCCTAACGGCGTCACACATGAAATGGCACGGAGTTGCCGGTTACTTGAACATATTATCCAGTTTTGAAAGAACAAACTCTTTCAACTTTATACAGTCTGGTGGCGATAGCGAAGAGGTCACACCCGTTCCCATCCCGAACACGGAAGTTAAGCTCTTCAGCGCCGATGGTAGTGGGGGGATTCCCCCTGTGAGAGTAGGACGCTGCCAGGCAATCCAAAAGAACAGCAGACGCTGTTCTTTTTATTTTTGTCTATATATAAACTCTTCAAGATTGCCTATCCCGAAGCTTCTCTTTTTGCTATTTGTATGACGAGCAGGATACAATGTACTCATAAACTAATGAAGGAGGAAATGAATGGATACCATTTATCATATCGATGTAACGGATAGTAAAGGTGAGTCGGTTTCAATGGCAGACTTTCAGGGACAAGTACTGTTAATTGTAAATACAGCTAGCAAATGTGGTTTTACCCCGCAGTTTAAGGAATTACAATCACTTTATGAGAAATATAAAGACCAAGGGTTTACCGTACTAGGTTTTCCTAGTGATGAATTTATGAATCAGGAATTTGATGAGCAGCAAAAAATTATTGAATTTTGCCAGCTTAATTACGGTGTTACTTTTCCTATGTTTCAGAAAACCCATGTAAAAGGGAAAAATATTCACCCTTTATTTAATTACTTAACTGCTCAGCAATCGGGACTGCTTACAGGCACAATCAAGTGGAATTTTACTAAGTTTTTAGTGAGCTGTGAAGGTACTGTGGTTCGCCGATACGCGCCGAAAACCTCCCCTCTGAAAATAGAAAATGATTTGCAAGGCTTATTGTAACCTAACGTTTTAAAGTGACTTTATTGTATGCCCTTATCTAAGTATTGTTCAACTAAGAGAGGGATTTTACACTGAGAGATGTGTAAAAACTGTTTGATTAAAGAGTATTCTTTTCCTGGAGCATGTTTTAATAATTCATACCACCACTCTGTTTCATACCTGGCAATCATACTAAGATTATAAAGCAAGGCATAATACACTAATAGCTCTGGATAAAAGGCTTCAAGTGTTTTATGACGGGAAAATACCCAATGGTTTGCTGTCATATCGAACCGGCATGGTGCCGGAGGAATCTCACTGGAGATTTTTATCCATACATCATTTTTGTGAGCCTTGTCCACTGTAATACAGCCGTTGGTTTTTTGCTCAAGAAAATCAGATAATCTTTTTTCCGTCATTTGGTAGTCATCTAAGATTTGTGACGGCAAACGATAAAGATCCATATTATGCTTTTGGAGCAAATGAAAAGGTTGTTCCCCTGTCTGGAAAGAAAATACACGTGCTAGCTCAGGGATTTGCATAAGCAAATCGCGCATATTCAATTTAAATCCTTCAAGGTGTTCCACGTGAAACATTTTTTCACTAAAGTGACCAAAAAGTCCATGGCGTTGAGTACGAATTTCATCCTTTAAGAAAGAGTAATTTTGCTTCTTTCTTTTTCTTGTAGAAAGGCCATGGGCCAAAACATGAACAGTTGCAGGATAGGATGGGTCTACTGCCAATAAACAAGCTTTTATATAATGGCTTAATCCATAAAAAATAAGAACTGGCTGAATGGATAGCGGTGACTGCGCTGACTGTCTTAAAAAAACATTGCCATGCTCCAGGCTATATATAAAACGAAGGCAATTGTTATAAGCTGCTTCCTCCGCGTTGGGTAAAGCAAGAAGATGATAAGATGATTGCAAGAACTTCTTAGCATCTTCTGTATTTTGGTAAGGCAGCAAAACATCCAAATGGTGTAGTAGTTGATTATCCATATTGACCTCCGAATATTCTAAAAAGTCTAACATATTGAACATACCTTGACAGTATTTTGTCCAATTGATAACCTACTAATAATATTTTTGACCAGGAGGCTCATAAAATGTGGGAAAATAAGTTTTCAAAGGAAGGGTTGACGTTCGATGATGTTTTGTTAGTGCCAGCTAAATCTGACGTCTTACCAAAAGATGTTAGTTTGCAAACTGCGTTGACAGACACGTTGAAATTAAACATTCCTCTTATCAGTGCCGGAATGGATACAGTAACGGAAGCAGAAATGGCTATTGGAATGGCCCGTCAAGGCGGACTAGGAATCATTCATAAAAATATGAGCATTGAACAGCAAGCTGAACAAGTGGATAAGGTAAAACGTTCAGAAAGTGGCGTTATTACTGATCCTTTCTTCTTAACACCAGAGCACCAAGTTTTTGATGCTGAACATTTAATGGGCAAATATCGTATTTCTGGTGTACCAATCGTAAACAATGAAGAGGAACAAAAACTTGTTGGCATTTTAACGAACCGTGATTTGCGCTTTATCCAAGATTATTCCATCCTCATTAAAGATGTTATGACGAAAGAAGATCTTGTGACAGCTCCAACTGGCACAACTTTAGAAGAAGCAGAAAAAATTCTTCAAAAGTATAAAATTGAAAAGCTCCCACTAGTGAATGAAGAAGGTAAATTAAAGGGATTGATTACAATCAAAGATATTGAAAAAGTAATTGAGTTTCCCAATTCTGCAAAGGATCACCAAGGACGTCTCTTAGTAGGAGCAGCAGTAGGCGTAACGAAGGATACAATGAAACGTATCGAAATGCTTGTAAAAGCGAATGTAGACGCCATTGTGGTCGATACCGCTCATGGACATTCAAGAGGAGTTATTGACACTGTAAGAGACATACGCGCTGCTTATCCGGATTTAAACATTATTGCCGGAAACGTAGCAACTGCAGAAGCAACAAGAGAATTGTTTGAAGCAGGGGCAGATGTTGTAAAAGTAGGTATCGGTCCTGGATCTATTTGTACAACGCGAGTAGTCGCAGGGGTAGGTGTCCCTCAAATTACCGCTATTTATGATTGTGCTACAGAAGCACGCAGGCAAGGAAAAGCCATTATTGCAGACGGCGGCATTAAGTATTCCGGAGATATTGTTAAAGCGCTCGCTGCAGGCGGACATGCTGTTATGCTCGGCAGTTTGTTAGCAGGAACAAAAGAAAGCCCAGGCCAAACAGAAATTTACCAGGGACGCCAATTTAAAGTTTATCGCGGCATGGGTTCTGTCGGTGCCATGGAAAAAGGGTCAAAAGACCGTTATTTCCAAGAGGATGCAAAGAAATTCGTTCCGGAGGGAATTGAAGGCCGTATCCCTTACAAAGGTCCTGTTTCAGAAACGATTTATCAATTAATCGGCGGTTTGCGTGCAGGGATGGGATACTGTGGAACTGAAAGCCTTACAAATCTACGCGAAGATGCTCAATTTATTCGAATGACGGGTGCAGGATTGAGAGAAAGCCATCCACATGATGTGCAAATTACAAAAGAAGCACCTAACTATTCTTTATCTTAAATTTATTAACTGTATGAGAGGCATGCTTTCCTTTCATACAGTTTTTTTGTTTTAGAGGAAAAAACTGAGCCATTTCTCTTCTATATTTCTAAAAGATGTTTGTGATACAATAACGAATGTGTGAATAAAAGATGGAGGGTTTATTAGTGAGGAATCAAATGTTCAAAAAAGGGATCGCTTTTATGCTCAGTTTATTATTAGTGGCTGGTCTTTGGCAGCCTCGTCCGAGTGTACAAGCAGAAGAACCCCTAAAGGTCAATGCTGCTGCTGCCATATTAATTGATTCAGAGACTGGACAGATACTGTATGAAAAGAATGCAGATAAAATGCTCGGTGTCGCCAGTATGACGAAAATGATGACGGAATATTTGTTATTGGAAGCGATTAAGGAGAAAAAAGTAACATGGGATCAAGAATATACGGTTAGTGAATACGTCTATAAAATTTCACAAGATCGTGGCTTATCCAACGTGCCTCTTCGTCTAGGAGAAAAGTATAATGTTCGGGAATTGTACGAAGCGATGACTATTTATTCTGCTAATGCAGCCACCATTGCACTGGCGGAAACCATTGCTGGATCCGAAGCGAATTTTGTAAAATTAATGAATAAAAAAGCGAAAGAACTTGGCTTAGAAAAATATAAATTTGTCAATGCCTCAGGACTAAGCAATAAAGATTTAAAAGGCATGCATCCAAGCCCGGGAACTCCTAAGGATGAAAACATGATGTCAGCTAAAACAACTGCTACATTAGCTTTTCATTTAGTGAAAGAATATCCAGAAGTACTTGAAACAGCTAGTATAACAAAAAAGAAATTCCGCGAAGGCACCGATGATGAAACGAACATGGAGAACTGGAACTGGATGCTTCCTTCTTTAGTATTTGCATACGAAGGGATGACAGGATTAAAGACTGGTTCCACAGATTTTGCGGGTTATTGCTTTACAGGAACGGCTGAAAGAGACGGTAAGAAATTGATCAGTGTGGTGATGGATGCTACTGATGACAAAGGAAAAGGAGACCATAAAGCTCGTTTCACAGAAACGAAAAAGCTGCTCGACTATGGCTTCAATCAATTCGATCGTAAAGAGGTTATTAAGAAGGGTGCTACGGTAAAAGGATACGAGTCAGCACCTGTAAACAAAGGAAAAGAAAAAGAAGTAGCAATGAAGGCAGGAAAGCCATTAGTTGTATATGTAGGAAAAGGGCAAAAAACGAACTATAATAAAACTTTCCGCATGGAAAGTTCGGAAAATGTCGATTCTAAAAAAGTCCAAGCACCGATAAAAAAAGGAAAAGTGGTTGGTTTTATAACGCTATCTCCTCAAAACGGATCTGAATTAAAATATATTGAATATAAAGAGAAGAATCATGCAGAAGTGCCGATGGTAGCGGCTAAAACAGTCGAAAAAGCAAATTGGTTTATTCTATCAATGAGAGCGATCGGCGGCTTCTTTGCAGGGATTTGGACAGCGGCAGTGGATACGGTAACTGGTTGGTTTTAATAAAAATCACCTTCTGTTCTTGACAGAAGGTGATTTTTCGTGTTTATTAATATTTAAGCAATACATAAAATTTTTGAACTAGTGAAAAAATTATATGCTGAAAAATAAACAATGACCATAGGGGGAGAAGAAAATGAATACAGGTACAGATCGTGTAAAACGTGGAATGGCAGAAATGCAAAAAGGCGGCGTTATTATGGATGTCGTCAATGCAGAGCAGGCAAAGATTGCAGAAGAAGCCGGGGCAGTAGCAGTTATGGCTTTAGAGCGTGTGCCTTCTGATATTCGTGCAGCAGGCGGGGTCGCTCGTATGGCAGATCCGCGTATCATGGAAGAAGTTATGCAGGCTGTTACAATTCCGGTAATGGCAAAAGCACGTATCGGCCACATTGTAGAAGCGCGTGTGTTAGAAGCGATGGGTGTCGACTATATTGACGAAAGTGAAGTGTTAACACCGGCTGATGAAGAGTATCATTTATTGAAAAGTGATTTCACCGTTCCTTTCGTTTGTGGGTGCCGTGATTTAGGCGAAGCAGCTCGTCGAATCGGTGAAGGAGCAGCGATGCTTCGTACAAAAGGAGAGCCAGGTACAGGAAACATTGTAGAAGCTGTCCGTCACATCCGTAAAGTAAATGCGCAAGTACGCAAAGTGGTCCACATGAACGAAGATGAATTGATGACAGAGGCAAAATTATTAGGGGCTCCATACGAAGTGTTATTAGAGATTAAACGTGAAGGCCGCCTTCCGGTCGTTAACTTTGCAGCAGGCGGTGTAGCTACTCCAGCAGATGCTGCTCTTATGATGCAGCTTGGAGCAGACGGTGTTTTCGTTGGTTCTGGTATCTTCAAATCAGATAATCCAGCAAAATTTGCTAAAGCAATCGTAGAAGCAACAACACACTATCAGGATTACAAATTGATTGCCGAGCTTTCAAAAGATCTTGGAACAGCGATGAAGGGAATTGAAATTTCTACATTAGAGCCAGCAGCTCGCATGCAAGATCGCGGCTGGTAATAAAAGGAGCAGATCGTATGTTGAAAATCGGTGTATTAGGACTTCAGGGAGCTGTTCGTGAACATATCCGCTCAATCGAGGCATCAGGAGCTGAAGGTGTTGTTGTAAAAAAAGCAGAACAGTTAGCGGAGCTGGACGGATTAATTCTTCCGGGCGGTGAAAGTACAACGATGCGCCGGCTCGTTGATCGATACGGATTTATGGAGCCGCTCAGAGAGTTTGGACGTCAAGGCAAACCGATGTTTGGCACATGTGCTGGATTAATTATGCTCGCAAATAGCATTGTTGGCTATGACGAACCGCATATCGGTTTAATGGACATTACGGTTGAACGTAATTCCTTTGGACGACAAAGAGAAAGTTTTGAGGCAAATTTAGCGGTTAAAGGGATTGCTGACTCCTACACAGCTGTTTTCATCAGGGCTCCACATATCGTCTCAGTTGGAGAGGAAACAGAAATCCTCGCTGAATATGAAGGCCGGATTGTTGCTGCAAGAGATCGGAATTTCTTAGCCTGTTCTTTCCATCCGGAATTAACGGACGATCATAGCATAACAAAATATTTTGTTCAAATGACTGAACAAGCAAAATTAGCACACGTTTAAGAATATAGATAAAGACTATTTTCAGTTCTCTGAGTTGATGAGACAACCAACAGAGAAAGAGAGTGTTTGTTCATAGCCAGGAACGCGGAAAAGCTTTTCTTTTCCGCGTTTTTATATAGGTGATTTTTGCTGGGCTTGCACCGGCGATAAGAATGTAGTACATTAATTTATATCAATTTTATACAGAAATCGATGACAGGAAGTAGTAACAGGTGGTCGTTCGATCAGAGAGCCGGTGGGTGGTGTGAACCGGAGGAAGACGCTTGTGAATCCGTCCTTGAGAGAAGCGCTGAATGAAATGTTGTAGTAGGCGTTTACGGTAAAACCGTTATTTTTTCGAGTGGAAAGCAGATCGCTTTCAACTAGGGTGGCAACGCGGGTAAAACTCGTCCCTTTTTTAGGGGACGGGTTTTTTGTATGCAAAAAACTAAAAGGAGGACATTAGTTATGTTAGATATCAAATTTTTACGCAACAATTTTGCAGAAGTGAAAAGTCGCCTGCAGCATCGAGGCGAGGATTTATCTGCTCTCAATAACTTTGAAGAGCTAGACCAACGTCGTCGTGAATTGCTTGTAGAGACAGAAGAGCTGAAGAGCAAAAGAAATAGTGTGTCTCAGCAAGTAGCTCAATTAAAACGGGAAAAACAGGATGCTGACCATTTAATCAAAGAAATGCGTGAAGTTGGCGACCGTATTAAACAATTCGATGAAGAGCTCCATCAAGTAGAAGAAAAATTGAATCATCTGCTATTAACGATCCCGAATATTCCACATGAGAGTGTGCCGGTCGGTGAAAGTGAAGATGATAACATCGAAGTCCGTACATGGGGAGAAGTGCCTCAATTTGATTTCGAAGCGAAGCCTCACTGGGAAATTGCTGATGAATTGAACATTCTTGATTTTGAACGGGCTGGAAAGGTAACAGGAAGCCGCTTTGTCTTCTATAAAGGCATGGGAGCAAAGCTTGAGAGAGCATTGATTAGCTTTATGCTTGATCTGCATACCGAAGAACATGGATACACAGAAATGCTACCGCCATACTTAGTGAACAGAACGAGTATGACAGGAACCGGACAACTGCCGAAGTTTGAAGAAGATGCCTTTTTAATCGAGAAAGAAGGTTATTTCCTTATACCAACATCTGAAGTACCGGTAACGAATTATCATCGTGATGAAATTTTGAGCGCTGAAGAACTGCCGATTGCTTATACGGCTTATAGCACCAACTTCCGCTCTGAAGCCGGCTCTGCCGGACGGGACACACGCGGATTGATCCGCCAGCATCAATTCAACAAAGTGGAGCTCGTCCGTTTTGTAAAACCGGAAGAGTCTTATAATGAGCTTGAAAAACTAACAGGCCACGCAGAGAAAGTATTGCAATTGTTAAAGCTTCCTTACCGGGTAATGAGCATGTGTACTGGTGATCTTGGGTTCACAGCAGCTAAAAAGTACGACATTGAAGTTTGGATTCCGACACAGGACACCTACCGTGAAATTTCATCTTGTAGTAATTTTGAAGCATTCCAGGCACGCCGTGCGAACATTCGTTTCCGCCGCGAGAAAAACAGCAAGCCGGAGCATGTTCACACACTAAATGGCTCTGGATTAGCAATCGGCCGTACAGTTGCTGCCATTTTAGAAAATTACCAGCAGGAAGATGGCAGTGTCATCATCCCTGAAGTGCTTCGTCCTTATATGAGAGGACAGGAAAGAATTTCTCATTAATTATTCTGACCAGAAGGGAAAGGTTCTCTTCTGGTTTTAATCTTGTTGACATATGTTTGTTTTTTAGTTGTATGGGCTTGCTGATCAGGCCATCTCTCAGCACATATATGCTTCGAAGAATAGGCGCTTTCAAGCGACCTAAATGTAACAAAAATAGACATTGCTTTCATTTTAAAAAGAATGTTGACATTATAAATAAATATATGATAAATTAATTCTTGTCGATACGGAGGAATACCCAAGTCTGGCTGAAGGGATCGGTCTTGAAAACCGACAGGCGGGTTAAACCGCGCGGGGGTTCGAATCCCTCTTCCTCCGCCATTATTGATAACAAGCGCATAAATTGGAGATAATGAAATCCGCTGCCTGTAGGCAGCGGATTTTTTTATCTTTATCTGAAAGTATTTTGTCCATATTCATCGATAAATTCGTCTACTTTTCTCGTGTCAGCGCTCAATACGGTTTGCATCATTTCAAGGGCATAATGATTATCTTTTTCTGTTTCTGAGGCGATAGCATCTCGAGGAACATAGATAGAATATTCTCTCATATAAGCGTCATTGGCTGTGAAGAATACGCAAATGTTGCCAGCGACTCCGGTAATGATAACAGAATCTACATCGAGCTGCCGTAACAGTGTGTTTAATGCCGTGCCATAGAAGCCCGAGTGTTTCGGCTTGATTAGGAAATAATCATCAGGTTCAGGCTTGATCTGTTGTATAATAGGTTCGCTGCGATCATTAACAGCGTGGCCCATTACTGTATTTAAGTCAGCCTTCCAAAGGCCGTAATGATCATTTACATAAATAACGGGAATTTGTTGTTGCTTACAAAACTTTTTTAACTTTACTACAGAGGAACAGATATCTGTTGTATTAGCGGCAAGTAAATCTCCCCGGGGGAAATCAAAATCATTAATTAAGTCGACTATTAATAAAGCATATTTTTTGCTTAATTCTGCCATGTGTACTTCCTCCTTTTTCTCTACCGTCATTTTTACCCCATTTCACTTAAAAGGAGACAGATTTATGAAAAAAAATGATGGATTTTATATGAAACTTGCCATCGAAGAAGCAAAAAAAGCTGCAGCGCTTGGCGAAGTACCTATTGGAGCGGTCATTGTCCTAAACGGCGAAGTCATTGCTTCGGCCTATAATCTACGGGAGACTACCCAGAATGCTGTTACGCATGCCGAGCTGCTGGCGATCGAAAAAGCATGCCAAAAAACAGGCTCCTGGCGTCTGGAGGGAGCTGAGCTCTATGTTACGCTGGAGCCTTGCCCAATGTGCAGCGGAGCAATTATTTTATCGAGGGTGGAGCGAGTGGTTTACGGCGCAAAAGATCCGAAAGCAGGATGTGCAGGCACATTGATGAATTTATTGGAGGATAACCGGTTTAACCACCAAAGCGAAGTTGTTTCAGGGGTGCTTGAAGAGGAGTGCGGTAGTCTGCTATCTAGTTTCTTTCAAGAGCTTCGCAAGAGGAAGAAGAAAGAGAAAAAAGAATGAAGGAACAGCAGAAAGAAGAAAGTGAAGAATAAATGCAACTGCTGTCCAGTATGCCTCTTATTTTATTGTTAAAAATAGGATGGGCATCTGATCTAGAGTATATATTGCTTTTTTTTCTGTAAAGGAGTATAATAATTTTTGTGTCAGGTAAATGATAAAATCATTTTCGGCACCTTAACTATATGGTATCAATCTTGCCGTGCTAGGTGGGGAGGTAGCGGTGCCCTGTACTCGCAATCCGCTCTAGCGGGACTGAATCCCTTCCCGAGGCTTGCTATACTGTAGGGTCTGCCTTAAGTAAGTGGTGTTGACATCCGGGTCCTGCGCAATGGGAACCCATGAACCATGTCAGGTCCGGAAGGAAGCAGCATTAAGTGGACTCTCTCATGTGCCGCAGGGTAGCCTGGATCGAGCTAACTGCTTAAGTAACGCTTATGGTTAGAAGTCGACGGAAGGTGCACGGCAGTTAAATTATGATAATGAAACAACTCATCCATTTTGGATGAGTTTTTTTATGAGAACTTTGAAAAAGCAAATTCGAATAAGGTATAATACTATTTATAGAAATGGCGGAAAAGGAGGGAAAAAATGAGCTACCAGGCGTTATATCGTGTATGGCGGCCGCAAAGTTTTATCGATGTTGTTGGGCAGGAACATATCACTAAAACATTGCAAAATGCCCTCCTGCAAGAAAAAATATCGCATGCCTATTTATTTTCTGGTCCAAGAGGAACTGGGAAAACGAGCGCTGCAAAGATTTTGTCAAAAGCGGTGAACTGTGAACAGGCACCAACAGCGGAACCATGTAATGAATGTGCCTCCTGCCGAGGGATTACAGACGGTTCTATTCAGGATGTTATTGAGATAGATGCCGCATCTAACAATGGTGTGGATGAGATTCGCGATATTCGTGACAAAGTGAAATATGCACCAAGTGCAGTAAAGTATAAAGTGTATATTATTGATGAAGTCCATATGCTTTCTACCGGAGCTTTTAACGCGCTTCTGAAAACACTGGAGGAACCACCAAGACATGTGATTTTTATATTGGCCACCACAGAGCCACATAAAATTCCTCTAACGATTATTTCTCGGTGTCAGCGTTTTGATTTTAAAAGAATTACGTCACAAGCCATTGTTGGGCGGATGGAGCTCATTATGGCGGAGAGCGGATTAGCTTACGATGAAAAGGCGCTGCCTATTATTGCAAGGGCGGCAGAAGGTGGCATGAGGGATGCACTGAGTCTGCTTGATCAGGCATTGTCTTACAGTGATGCTCAATTAACCGAAGAGGATGCCTTGACGGTTACTGGAGCGGTTGGACAAGGAATGTTAAATGAACTTGCGGAAGCTGTATTAGAGAACGATACGGCGGCTGCGCTTACTATTCTGGAAAAGTTATTGATGCAAGGAAAAGATCCTGCCCGTTTTGCTGAGGATTTCGTGCTTTATTTTCGTGATATGTTGCTCTACAAAACAGCGCCCAACCTGGAGGAGTCACTTGCCCGGGTAATGGTTGATGAAGCCTTCACTTCTGTAGCAGAAAAAATGGACTTGGAAAGTATCTATGAGAACATTCATATACTGAATGAAACTCAACAGGAGATGAAGTTCAGCAACCATGCCAGAATATATATGGAAGTAGCGCTTGTGAAAATATGTCAACGGCGTTCTTCAGGAGCAGTAGCAGAAATGCCGGCAGTCCAAGAACTAATTGGGCGCATTCAGTCACTTGAAAAAGAAGTGCAGCAGTTAAGAAGCCAGCCTGTTCAACAGGTGGAACAAGCGGATACACAAAGTGCGGCTAGGCGCCCGAGCCGGTCTTCAAACGGGTTTAAGGCACCTGTCGCTAAAATTGAAAAAGTGCTGTCTGAAGCGACCAAGAAGGACGTCCAACTTATTAAGAGTCGCTGGGGAGAAATGCTGGATATTTTAGGGCAGCGGCAAATGCGTTCACAAGCAGCTCTGTTAAATGATGCCGAGCCTGTAGCTGCTTCTCAGGAAGCTTTCGTGTTAAAGTTTAAATATGAAATTCATTGCCAGATGGCATTCGAAAATAAACGTTTTATCGATTCCATCTCTTCTGTGCTTCAAGAGTTGACAGGAAATATCTATCAGGTTGTGTGTGTACCGGAAGAAGCATGGCTTACCATCAGGCAGAATTTTATCAAGACACAAAAGAATGATAGTGATGAACAAGAAGTTGAGCAAACCGAAGATCCATTGATTGCTGAAGCATTAAAGCTTGTAGGGGAAGATTTGCTAGAAATCAAAGACTAATAAATAACTGGAGGATGATTACGATGCGTGGAATGGGAAATATGCAAAATATGATGAAGCAAATGCAAAAAATGCAAAAGAAGATGGCAGAAGCACAAGAAGAGCTCGCTGCAAAAGAATTTGAAGGCACAGCAGGGGGCGGAATGGTCACTGTTAAAATTTCTGGTCAAAAAGAGATTGTAGACGTTTTAATTAAAGAGGAAGCTGTCGATCCCGATGATGTAGAAATGCTCCAAGACTTGGTACTTGCAGCCACAAATGATGCGCTTAGAAAAGTGGAGGAAGAAACAAACAAGACAATGGGCCAATTTACAAAAGGGATGAACCTTCCTTTCTAGGAGGTTTTATAAACTATGTACTATCCTGAACCGATAACTAAGCTGATTGATAGCTTTATGAAACTGCCAGGCATCGGGCCGAAAACAGCGGCCCGTCTGGCGTTTTTTGTCCTAGATATGAAAGAAGAGGATGTTCTTGATTTTGGAAAGGCCCTCGTAAATGCCAAGAGGGATTTAACCTACTGTTCTGTTTGCGGGCATATTACCGACAAAGATCCTTGTGCCATCTGCGAAGATGAACGGCGTGATCGCAGTGTCGTTTGTGTAGTGCAGGATCCCAAAGACGTTATTGCCATGGAGAAAATGAAAGAATATAACGGTCTTTATCATGTATTACATGGAGCTATCTCTCCAATGGAAGGAATCGGTCCTGAAGATATCAACGTCCCGGATCTGTTAAAAAGATTACAGGATGAAACGATTAAAGAAGTTATCTTGGCGACGAATCCCAATATTGAAGGAGAAGCAACAGCTATGTATATTTCCCGCCTGTTAAAGCCATCCGGCATTCGGGTCACTCGTATTGCTCATGGTTTGCCAGTCGGCGGTGATTTGGAGTATGCCGATGAGGTAACCTTGTCAAAAGCACTTGAAGGCAGAAGGGAAGTATAGAAAAGATGTTTTTCCGAAAAAAAGCCAAGCTGCACGCTGCTTATAATGCCGAATTGATTCAACTTCTGGAAAGATCGAAACAAGAATGGTTTAAACATCGTGAATTGTTACGCTTGAGCTTTGAACCGAATGAAGAGCTCGCTGCCCAAACAAAAATGTATGAAGCCAGGTACTTCTTTTTATTTAGAGAAGCAAGAAAAAGAAACATCCGCATAAAGCAATAATCTCTTTCATATTCTTGAAATGTGGACAAACTTCATTGAGAGAATAGGAGAGAGGCCAATTGTACATTGCTGGAGGTGTGATTCTTTTTATCTTGTTGATCAGCCTAATAGCAGGCATGTCATCACCTGTGTCGCCGTTAAAGGTAATTGGTATTCTTTGTGTGAAGTTGGCAGTTGGTGCATGTTTTCTCTTTTTGTTGAATTCATTCAGCGGAGATTATGGCCTGCACGTACCAATCAATTTTGTTACTTCTGCGGTTGCCGGCATTTTAGGTGTCGCAGGTGTCGCATCCTTAGCGATCATCCAATTGTGGATTATCGGATAAGCAGTACGGATTTAGGCCGTGCTGCTTTTTTATTATCCTCTTACTTAATTATTTTTAAAAAAGTATTGACGGCTGCTAGCTGACTTGGTATATTAGAAAACGTTGCTGAAGAAAATAAACAGTTAATGAAAATAAAAAAAGTTGTTGACTTTTCATCAGGAACTTGGTAAGATAATAAAGTCGCTTGAGTGCGACGCAATAATTGAACATTGAAAACTGAACAAAATACATGCCAGTAAGTTAATTCTTATTTTTAAAACATGAGCAAGTCAAACATCTTTTTGGAGAGTTTGATCCTGGCTCAGGACGAACGCTGGCGGCGTGCCTAATACATGCAAGTCGAGCGGACTTGACGGAGCTTGCTCTGTTCAAGTTAGCGGCGGACGGGTGAGTAACACGTGGGTAACCTGCCTGTAAGACTGGGATAACTCCGGGAAACCGGGGCTAATACCGGATATTCTTTTTCTTCGCATGAAGAAGAATGGAAAGGCGGCTTTTAGCTGTCACTTACAGATGGACCCGCGGCGCATTAGCTAGTTGGTGAGGTAACAGCTCACCAAGGCGACGATGCGTAGCCGACCTGAGAGGGTGATCGGCCACACTGGGACTGAGACACGGCCCAGACTCCTACGGGAGGCAGCAGTAGGGAATCTTCCGCAATGGACGAAAGTCTGACGGAGCAACGCCGCGTGAGTGAAGAAGGTTTTCGGATCGTAAAGCTCTGTTGTCAGGGAAGAACAAGTACCAAAGTAACTGTTGGTACCTTGACGGTACCTGACCAGAAAGCCACGGCTAACTACGTGCCAGCAGCCGCGGTAATACGTAGGTGGCAAGCGTTGTCCGGAATTATTGGGCGTAAAGCGCGCGCAGGCGGCTTCTTAAGTCTGATGTGAAAGCCCACGGCTCAACCGTGGAGGGTCATTGGAAACTGGGAGGCTTGAGTGCAGAAGAGGAGAGCGGAATTCCACGTGTAGCGGTGAAATGCGTAGAGATGTGGAGGAACACCAGTGGCGAAGGCGGCTCTCTGGTCTGTAACTGACGCTGAGGCGCGAAAGCGTGGGGAGCGAACAGGATTAGATACCCTGGTAGTCCACGCCGTAAACGATGAGTGCTAAGTGTTGGAGGGTTTCCGCCCTTCAGTGCTGCAGCTAACGCATTAAGCACTCCGCCTGGGGAGTACGGCCGCAAGGCTGAAACTCAAAGGAATTGACGGGGGCCCGCACAAGCGGTGGAGCATGTGGTTTAATTCGAAGCAACGCGAAGAACCTTACCAGGTCTTG